>DASPJQ010000071.1:0-38207 GCA_035628535.1 Flavobacteriales bacterium
GGTTGCTGCACAAAATTTCTTTTTCCTCGTTGCGCAATAATAACGGAGAGTATATTGCCAACCGGTATCAATTGCATGCACTCACTACAACAGCTTCTCTTTTATCGCCTGCGCCCACGTTCTTTGATCCGTCCAAATCAATCATGGCTCTGTTTGGTGGCGTAAAGTACACTACCGATGAAACTAAAAATGAGGTATGGAAATATTTACCAGGGACTATGAGCGAGGCCAATAACATTAAAAAAACCATTGATAAAAGCGGTTTGACTGCCAGCGCCTATACCGGTATTGATGCTTCTGAAAAAAACATAAAATCACTTGACGGAAAAAAATCGCCAGACGTGTTGCATGTAGCAACGCACGGGTTCTTTTTTGGTGACCCCGAAGAAACCAAAAAACAGGTACATGTTGAAACGGCCGATGTGGACTTCAGGGGCGGATCACGCGGTACAAAAACCCTGGTTGAAAACAGCAACCCGTTAATGCGTAGCGGTATTGTTATGGCAGGCGCAAACGATATCTGGAATGAAAACAATACCGGGGAAGAAGATGGGGTGCTTACCGCGTATGAAGTTTCCCTTATGAATTTGCAAAATACAAAATTGACCGTACTCTCGGCCTGCGAAACAGGTTTGGGCGATATTAAGGGCAGTGAAGGGGTTTATGGTTTACAACGCGCTTTTCGCATAGCAGGTGTAAAGCAACTCATCATGAGTTTGTGGCAAGTGCCCGATAAAGAAACCGAGGAGTTTATGGTGACTTTTTATACCAACCTGGTTAAGGTTAAAAATACCGGCCAGGCTTTTGAAATGACCCAAAAAACCATGCGCGCCAAATACGAACCGTACTATTGGGGAGCTTTTGTGCTGGTGGAATGATTGCTGATTACTTTTTGTTTACAGTATGAAAATCGCTAGCAGATTTTTAAACATCAGCCCCCTGTGCAACCTGCATGATCAGCGCGAGAAAAATACTTCCCTGAGCGGTTGAGTTTTTTAATTTGGAAGCGAAAAATAAAACGTTGCGCCCTTATCCACTTCGCCTTCGGCCCAAACCTGCCCGCCATGGCGTGTAATAACGCGTTGTACAATAGCCAGGCCTATGCCGATGCCTTGAAATTCATTTGTTGAATGCAGCCGCTGGAAAACACCAAACAATTTGTTTTTGTATTCCATGTTGAAGCCAACCCCGTTGTCCTTCACAAAATAAATATTCTCGCTTTGACCATTTCGGGCTCCTATTTCAATTCTTGCGTTTTCTTTTTTTGAGGAATATTTTACTGCATTGGAAATAAGGTTTACAAAAACCTGGTTCAGCAATGCACCATCGCCTTTTGCGGCCGGTAGTTCAGCAATGCTCCAATCCAGGTTATCAATGGCGGGTTGGTTTTTAAATTCATCCACCACGTGCGTTAACAATTGGTTCATGTCAACCGTTGTTTTTTTTATTTCCTTTCGTCCCATTAATGAAAATTCAAGTAAGCTGTCAATAAGCTTGTTCATTTTTAATGCGTTTTCAATGACTGAATTTAATATCCTGTTACCCTCAGCGTCCAAAACCTCGCTGTAATCTTCACGCAATATGGCCGAATAACTGTTTATACTCCGTAAAGGAGCTTTCAAATCATGCGAAACCGAATAGGAAAAAGCTTCAAGTTCTTCGTTTTTGCTTTTAAGGTCACTGTTCAGCTGGACCAGGGCCAGCTCCTGTTGATGCTTGTCAATAAAAAATTTCACTTTATTAATGAGTATTTCCGGTTGAAAGGGTTTAGTGATAAAACTAAAAGCTCCCTTTTCATAGCCTTTAAATACATTCAGGTTATCAGTATACACGGCCGAAATAAATATGAAAGGCATATTCATTGTTTTTTCTTCCTCGCGTAAAATACCGGCCAGCTCATAACCGTCCATTTCGGGCATTTGTATATCAAGCAATGCCAAAGCAAAATTATGGTGAAGCGTGGCTTTTAAAGCCTCATTGCCACTGGTGGTCTCAACAAGTTCAATGTCCAGGTCCTTCAACACGGTGCGCAAAGCCACCAGGTTTTCGGGACGATCATCAACAATAAGGATTTTAGGTCTTGTATTCATCTTGAATTCTTTATTTTTTTATTTACTTAACCATATACGCATTAATGACAAAAGTCTTTCCACATCAACCGGCTTCGATATATAGTCATTTGCACCTGCATCAATGCATTTTTGCCTGTCTTCTTTCATGGCCTTGGCGGTTAAGGCTATAATGGGAAGTTTTTTAAATTCTTCACGCATCCGAATACGTTTCATGGCTTCATACCCGTCCATTTCGGGCATCATTATGTCCATCAATACCATATCAATGTCTTTGTGCATTTCCAGCATATCAATTGCGTTTTTTCCATTGTCGGCTTTAATGACATGCATATGGCGTTCGCGCAATATTTTTGATAAGGCAAATACATTTCGCATATCATCGTCAACCACCAGTATTTTCCTGTCTTGAAAAACGGCTTCTTTATCGTAAAGGCTATTGATGATGGCTTGCTTTGACGGGGGCAGGTTGGTGATGGTACGGTGCAAAAACAAAGCTGTTTCGTCCAGGAGGCGGTCTTCTGATTTTACGCCTTTAATAATAATTGTTTCAGCATATTTTTGCAATTCATCGTTTTCTTCACGCGTTAGATCTTTGCCTGTGTAAATAATTATAGGCGGGATACTTTTTTCTTTGAACGCCTCCAGTTTATAAATAAGTTCAAAGCCGGTCATATCGGGCAAACCAATGTCCAAAACAATGCAATCAATGTGGTTTTGCTTGTACAGGTCCAACGCTTCGGAAGCTGTTGCTGCTTCCAGGCATTTTACATCACCGTTTCCAATCAGTTTACGTGTGGCCTTTCGCGAATTTTCGTCATCTTCCACGATCAACAGGTTTTTCATTTTGCGGCTTACAAAATTTTCTATCCTGTTAAAAGCATCTTCAAGGTCTTTTTTATTGACTGGTTTCATAAGGTATTCAATGGCCCCGTTTTTTATAGGTTCCAGCGAGCGTTCGTTCACTGAAATAATGTGTACCGGTATGTGCCGTGTTTGCGGGTTGGCTTTAAGTTCATTTAAAACCTGCTGTCCATGTATGCCTGGTAAATCCAAATCAAGTATAATGGCGTTGGGTTTATACCTGGCGGCAAGTTTCAGGCCATCTTCACCGGTTGCTGCCGATAAAAACTTAAACCCTTTTTTCCCGGCTTGTTTGGCAAGGATTGCTGCAAATTTTAAATCATCCTCAATAATCAACAGCACGGTGTCTTTATCTGATATGCGCATGCGATCATCTTCCAGGGCAGGGTATTCCAGGTATTTTGATGTTTTTGGCTGGTTATAATTATCGCCCATAAGTTTTTGAACCGGCTCTTTTTCAAAACCACCGGAAAACGTTGTGTTGAACGGAAGGATTACTGAAAAAACCGAACCTTTATTTACCTGGCTTTCCAGTTTAATTTCGGCACTGAGTAATTTTGCGAGTTCGCGCGAAATGGAAAGTCCCAGGCCGGTACCGCCATACTTACGGGAAGTGCCTCCGTCAGCCTGCTGAAATGCTTCAAAAATCACCTGACGTTTTTCTTCAGGAATGCCAATGCCGGTATCGGCAACCGAAATAATAAGAGCATTATGCGTGTAAAGGCGCGCCTGTATGGTTACACTTCCGCGATCAGTAAATTTAATGGCGTTTGAAACCAGGTTTTTTAATACCTGGTTAAGTCGTTGCGCATCGGTTTTAATGGTTTCAGGTATTCCGTGATCAAGCATCAGTTTCAATTCAATTCCTTTTTGTTCGGCATGGTGTTTAAAATAGCGCACAAGTTCATTCATTAAGTTGCTCACCGCAACATTTTCAATGTTCAACGACATTTTACCCGCCTCAATTTTTGATAAATCCAGCACTTCGTTGATCAATGTCAACAGATCAGTACCGCTTTTATAGATTATTTCAGCACTTTCAACCTGCTCGTTATCCAGGTTTTTTTTCTTGTTTTCCGAAAGGTCTTTTGACAAAATAAGCAAACTGTTCAATGGCGTTCGCAATTCGTGGCTCATGTTTGCGAGAAACTCCGATTTATATTTGCTGCTTATTTCAAGTTGTTTTGTTTTTTGTTCAATGTCGTATTTGGCGTCTTCAATTTCTTTATTTTTCATTTCAAGAGCCTGTGTCTGTTCTTCCAATTCCTCATTGGTTATTTGCAGTTCTTCCTGCTGCTGTTTTAAGCTTTGGGCCTGTTCCTCCAGTTCTTCGTTCACCTGCCTTAGTTCTTCCTGCTGGCTTTGCAGTTCTTCGCTTTGCACCTGGGTTTCTTCCAGAAGTTGCTGAATGCGCTTGCGGGCAATGGCTGAATTTATGCTTATGGCAATGCTTTCCATGCAATTGTCAAGGAATTCCAGTTCGGTTTCTGAAAATTCATTTAAGCTGCCTATTTCAATTACACCAAGTGTTTTCCCCTCAAACAAAAAAGGTTTAACCAGTAATTGCCTGGGTTTTGCATTCAATACACCTGATACAATGCGCAGTTCTTCTTCTTTCACATCATTTATTACCAATTGGTTTTGTTTCCTTGCTGCCTGGCCTACCAGTCCTTCATTTAACGAAAATTCTTTTTTGGCCTTATCAACGCCCTGAAAAGCGTATTGTCCTTCAAGTGTCAGCAACGCGCTTTTATCATCAACCAGGTAAACGGCCCCAATACCTGCATTGAGGTACGAACACAAAAATTCAATTGTATTGCCGGCCAGCTCCTGGATTGTTTGATCGCCACGCAACTTTTCATTTAACTGGTTTTGGCCTGTAGTAAGCCAATTATGTTTTTCATTGGCGGCAGTTGTTTCACGCAACGAAAAGGTCATTTTCTTCAATGCCTGGCCCAATATGTCCTTATCCGATAAAGGTGAAAAATCGGTTGAATAATTACCCTGCGCAACCTGGTTGGCATTTTGGGTAACCTCCCTGAAGCTGTCATTTATGCGTGCAAGCGAGTCAACAATGGGTTTTAATTCATCGCTTATATCATTCTGCAGCGTTTCAAAGCCATGCGACCTTGACGCTATTTTTTGCGCTTCGGCTGAAATGCCGGCAATGCGTTTAACAACACTTTTAATAATCCAATATGATATTAGTACTGCAATTATAGCCCCAACAACAATAAGTATGACTACGAGCACTAAAGCATTATTATAAGCCCTGCTGTTTTCTTCCTTATCATTCAGCATGGCTTTTGTATTCTTGTCAATGAGCCGCTGCAATTGAGCAATGGCCATATCACGCACCTTTAAACCGCGGTCAACCGAAATTTTAAAAGCTTTATCATCTTCGCTTTTTACAGCCAGTGAAATAATTTCTTTTAAATCGTCTTTGTAACCATACCATGTCTCTTTAAATTCTTTTAAAATTTTTCCTCCTCCGGCATCAACAAGGTCCTCCAGTTCATTCATTTTTTTGTCAATTTCAGCAAGGGCTGCATAAATGCGCATGCGGTAATATTCTTTTTGTGACGGGTCTTTTTCCAGTATAATGTTTTTTTCATGTCTTCCGGCATCCAGCAGGGCAATCATTATTTCATCGGACAGGATGATTTTTTTAGCCGATTGGTCGGCAATATTCGTGAGCCGCTGGTTAGACTCTGAAATTTTTCCTGACATAAAAAATGCCGTTCCAATAAGCAGTGCCACCAAAAGCGTAAATCCTGCAAGTAATCGTGTGCGTATTGTAAAATTCATAATTTTTTAAGCTGGTTGTGTTTGTCAATTCTTATAAGCAAGGCCACTATTTCCCCGAGTGATAAAACATAATCAGGTTTGACCGCGGCAAGTGCGGCCTCAGGCATTGCGGGCGATTCAGCCGTTTGCGGGTCCTGTACAATTACAAGCCCTCCGTTTTCTTTCACTTTTAACAGGCCGTTTGCTCCATCATTATTGGATCCGGTAAGCGTTATACCAATCAAACTGGCTGAATAGGCGATTGCTGCCGACTCAAACAGCACATCAATACTGGGCCGTGAGAAATTTACGCGTTCATCAACAGTCAACGAAAGTGTACGGTCCTTTTCAATCAGCAAATGGTAATTAGGAGGGGCAATATATGCTGTGCCCGGTTTTATTTTTTCTTTTTCATCGGCTTCCTTGATATGTATCTCGCTTTGACTGTCCAGGATTTCAATCCATTTTCCATCGGAGCGGGCTCCTATGTGTTGTACAACTACAAAAGGTAGGGCGAAACCGGCTGGCAGTGCGCAAAAGATATTCCGCATGGCGTTCATGCCGCCTGCTGAAACCCCCATTACAATAGCTTCATACCGTTTCATGCGTCAATACTTTTTCTTAAATATGCGTTGCTTCTTGTCAAACACCGTATAGGCCTCATGCAAATCGGTAAAGCGCAACCCTTCTTTTGATCCTAGGCATAAAATGCCTCCGTGGGCAAGGCTGTCGTGAAATAATTTCTGTACCTTGTTTTGCAGTTCTTTTTCAAAATAAATAAGTACGTTACGGCAAAGTATAAGGTTTACCTCTGCAAATACGCTATCGGTAACCAGGTTATGGTTTGCCCATACAATATTTTTTTTAGTGCCTGGTTCATGATCACGTTATCGTAACTTGAAATATAATAATCGCTGAAACATTCTTTCCCGCCCGCCAGCAGGTAATTGGTAGTATATTCTTTCATCGATGCGTTTGAAAAGATCCCTTCGCGCGCCTGGTCAAGCGCAAGCTGGTTGAAATCGGTGGCGTATAAAACAGTGCGTTCATAAAGCCCCTCTTCGTGCAATAGAACAGCCATTGAATAGGCTTCTTCACCGGTGGAACACCCGGCATGCCATATTTTCAAAAAAGGATATGTTTTTAACAGTGGAACCACGTTATTTCGCAGGGACCGGTAAAACTCCGGGTCGCGGAACATTTCGGTGACCGTGATGGAAAGGTCCTGTAAAAATTGTGCGGCAAACGATTTTTCCTCCAGTATTTTTGTTTGCATTTGTGCAATGCCGCTTAAGCCTGAAAGGGTCATGCGGTTTAAAATGCGCCTTCTCACGTGCGCTCTGGAATATTGCCTGAAATCATATCCATATTTCTGGTATACATTTTCAAGCAAGCTGTTTATTTCAGCATCAACCAGCATATGGGGTTTCATGATCCGCAAAACTATAAGGCGTATAAACATTACGCGTTTTTTCCTGACAACCAGGGGGCATTTGAAAAAATTGTATAGACAGGTATTCGCGTGTTTTCAAATATATAAAAACCAACCTACAAAATCAACCGTAAAAATACGGTGTTTTTTGCGTAGAAATACGGGGTTTTTGTAAACTAAAACAATTCATTATTGTCTTCATGCGACCAATTCATGGCACAGGGAGCTGCTTATACTGCTACCGGCAACTCTTCAAATGCCCTGGCATCCTCTGCATCAAGCAGGTAATCCTTCATGGCAAACAGCATGGCTTTGCATGATGAGTACATTTCGCGGTTCACATTCAAGAGGCTTGAAATCTCGGCTTCAGTCAGGGTGTTCCTGGTTGCAAGCTGGTATATTTTTTCCATCCGGTGATTGTAGTCGGTGCGCAGGAACTGCAACAACTCTATAAACGCTTTGCTGCATTGTTTTGAATTTTGTTGCAATGAAATGATTTGTTCAAGTTTTTCATAAAACGTAAGCAGCTGGCCTTTTAAGTGTGTATATTCAGCATACTTCTTGTCATCGGCCGAGTCACGTAATTCATTGCGGTTATGGCGTATATCCTTGATCTCCTTGAGCGAATACATAGCATTGCGTACAGCTGCCATGAGCACCTGTATACGGTCATGTTCCCGGTCACTGCTTTTTTTGTCGCGCAACTTCATATACGAAAGCAAAATCTCGCCTTCGGCCTTTTTAATCAAATCATATTTGTCATTAAACGAACCAAGCTTTCCTTCATTTGATTCAATCAACTTTATAAATTCGTCTTTCACGTTAAAGAACTTATCACTTAAATGGAATGAATTTCCTGTCAGGTAAATTACGCGGTTTATGAAAAACCATGTTTCTTTCTCCATTGCTTTTGCAGCTTCTTCAGGAATTTTTGCATTGGTGTCAGTGATAAAAGCCGTTGACCTTTTTTCGCTTTTGGAAAAACGTTTCTCCAAAAACCGGCTTAACGGATCAAGCAAGGGAAGGAACACGATAAGCCCTGCAAAGTTTATGCAGGTTTGAAACAACACCAGGCCTATAAGAGGTTCATCTTTTCCAACAATGAACTGTATCAATGCAATAAACTGGTATATAAAAAAGTAGCCAGTAAGCGTGGTGGTCACGTTAAATAAAATATTGCCCACGGCAACCCGTCTTTTTGCAGCCTGACCTGTAAACGATACGTATAAAAGCTTAACGGCCGATCCCAATTCGGATCCTGCCACAATGGCCGCCCCTGATTCGAAAGGGATTATTTTTGCATGAAGTGCAGTGAGGGTAATAACAACCGTTGCCGAGCTTGCCTGTATAACGGCTGTAAGCACAAAGCCCACAAGCACAAAGCTCAGTATGCTAAAATGTGCATACTGGCGCATGTCAAAATCTTTTACAATGATTTCGGTGCTTTCTTTCAGGTACGAGAGAGCAAAAAACAAAAGGCCTGTTCCCATAATGAACCGCGACCATTGCAATAAAATGGGCCGGTTTTGAAAAGCAATAAACCCGGCTGCCGCTGTGGTAATTAATGGGAGCGAAAAACTTTCAATATCAAGTTTAAATCCAAGCAGGGCAACCATCCAACCGGTAAGGGTTGTACCCAGGTTTGCGCCAAATACAACGGCCAGGGCATTACGCATGGTGAGCACACCAGCTCCTACAAATCCAAGCACCATAAATGAAACTACCGAGCTGCTTTGCAACACAGCGGTAACAATGGTGCCGCTTAATACGGCCTCAAAACGGTTCTCGGTATTTTTGCGCAGGAAAACTTTAAACGTACGGCCCGCCAATAGTTTCAGGGCATCTTCGAGCAATGACATGCCAAAAATGAATATGCCCAGTCCCGCCAGTAGTTTCCACAAGTCATTCATTTCCATGAAAAGAAATATAAATGAAAAACCGGATAAACCAATTACATTTCGGTGAAAGCGGGAAAAGGTGATTTAAAACTTATTGAGTCTGGTTCAGCTTTTATATTTCCTTTCACCTTGAAAATTTTCAGCGTAATATCCATGCGTAACGATAATGTCTCCAACAATGTGATCATTGAATGTTTCCAGGTCTTCTGCAGGTACCCACAATTCATTGTGAATTGGACCGCCAACATTTTCAACCTTGAACTTGCTAACATAGTCCTCCAGCACTTCAAACCGCGTAACATAACCTGAGCCGGAGGCATTCACGTTCCAGTCGCGGGCAATTTGAACGGCATATTCCTCATTCAATACCGGGTAAAAAATGGGCTGTTGTGCCAACCGTTTGGGAAAACGTTTCCACCCTGACTCTTCAATGAGTTTTAATTCATTGGGACCAACCGGCCGCCACAATGTTATAGTATTTTTATTATTCATTTAATAATGTTTCATATAATTTATAATTCTCCGCATCAAAACACACCAACAAAACCAATTCAATGGCCGAATTCGTTTCCATAAATTCCTGCATTGTTTTCACTGTAATTTCGGCAGCCAGTTGTTTTGGGAAACCATAAACACCTGTGCTGATATTTGGAAAAGCAATTGTTTTGCAGCCATTTTCAACAGCTAACCGCAATGAATTCCTGTAGCAATTCGCCAATTTTTCAGGTTCGCCTTTATGGCCACCGTTCCATACAGGACCAACTGTATGGATCACGTATTTTGCCGGTAATTTTCCTGCTGTTGTAATTACCGCCTCACCGGTTTTGCATCCGCCTTGTTTTGCAACAATTTTCCGGCAATCGTCCAATATGGACGGTCCACCCGCACGGTGAATGGCCCCGTCAACACCACCACCGCCCATGAGCGAAGTATTGGCTGCGTTGACAATGGCATCAACGGTTTGTTTGGTAATGTCACCCCGGATGAGTTTTATTTTGTTCACAATTGTTTTCCGACAGGCTAATTTATTAATTTTTTTATGCTTGCGTTAACTGCATTTTTATTAATTTTCACTATGATCGGCAAATCGCTAAAAATATTCCTGCTTTTTTTATCAAGCACCATTTTAACCTTAGTGCTTATTGCCTTTATACATCGCTATACCCTGCCTTATAGTGAAGAAGGAAAATACCTGAATGAAATTAACAGCGTTGTACGCAAAGAACAAGCCATGGCGGTTTACGGAACAATGGCTGGCGTTTTTTTTCTGTTATCATCCCTGTTGTGGTGGTGGGTGAAGCGGAAATGAGTTTTTTTGAAACATGCTGGCGAGGCTACCCCAGTTAGCTTATGACAAGCGTTGCTTCGTTATGCCTTAAGAGCACTTAAGTACACGTTAGAAGACCAGAAGCGATTTTTTTGAAACAAGCAAGTTTTGGAACACTTAAAGGAAATTCGTGTCTATGTGCCTGGATTATTTATTGTGAATATACCCCATTTCCTTATTTTTCAAATGGTAAATGTATTTTAAGGCATCTTTCCTGCCCGGTTCGGGGTTAAACATATCGGGTTGTATTTTTTTGCGGTATTTTTTTAAAAGCTCTTCTTCCAGTTCGCGGTGGGGTGCATAGGTTTTGTCTTTAAGAATGTGTTTTACCTGGAATCCCAACTCAACCAGTGCAACCGACACCATGAAAAACCGGTGGCAGCTCAGGGGATCGGCCTCGGCACACATAAGGGCCAGGTTATGGTTTTGGTTATACATTTCAAGCAATATTTTAATCCCCTTTTTAAAAGGTGCCCACTGCCGCATTTTTTCAAAATCAACCTGGCGGTTTTCATCCAGTATTAACGGATTGGTTTGCCTTGCGCCAAAAGCATCGGGTAAATGAATGTATTCAAGGTGGTGCTGGTTTAAATATTCCTTAAGTGATTTGCCGTTGTATTGCGGATTATACCGGCTGGCGGCAATGCTGCGCACATCAACCACGCATGAAATGTTGTAACATTGCAAGAGTTCCAGGAAATATTCCTTTGAATGATTGGAATGGCCTATGGTATAAACTGGACTGGTCACTATTCCACTACGCGTATGCCCACCCTGCGCGCTTCGCAGGCGTTGCAATAAGTTTTGCCGTCACAACCCTCAACCCCGGGACAGTCGGCCGGGCAATAGTCATGCAAATGCTGGTAATATAATTCCCTGTCAAAACACGATGCTTTTTTCTTACAGGAGGTTGGGAACGAGATCATGAGCAATACAATTATGAAAAGTAACGGTTTTGGAACCATCCCTGCTATTTTTCCCTGTGTTTCCATACTGCACGGTTCGTTTTGTATTAAACGTGGCAGGGTTGGTTTTTGTTGTGTGAAAAAGGGCTTTAATGCATTTACTTCATATTTAAAAAAGTGTAAATTAATGTTAATGCCTTGACAGTTGTACCCGAAAGGTCAGGGTTAAAGGGAAGCGCGTTCCTTTTTCAAATTTTCCCTTGCCTGTTTTTCATATTTTTCAAAAAAGTGATTGGTTTTAAAAATACGCGGCATGCTTAAAAAATGGTCCAGTACTTTTTTGCGGCCAGGGTTGTATACAAAATCAGGATATAGGGAATACTCCCCGCGGATTTGCTGCGCATAGGTGTGGTACGCATTCCAGTCAGTACCTAATATGGACAAATCGGCATCGGTAAACAGGTTTATGTCATTGTTTTCACGTATGGTATGCCCCTTGGTGGCCATAATGAGATCAAATACCTGCCGCACCGTTTGTTCGGGCACGTTTAATTCATGCAAACGGTTTTCAGCCAGCCGGGCGCTTTGTAATTCATTGTCGGTGCGCATAGCCCTGTAAACAGCGTCATGGTAAAAGACTGCAAACAAGATGGCGTCCCAATTGCTGGTTTGACTTTTTACCGGTTCAAGTTGCACCAGTAAATTTTCAAGGTGCGATAAATTGTGGTAATGGCGTTTTTTGTGGGAATAACTGGTTTCAAGCTCATGCCATAAGGCGTCAATTATTTTTTCCTGTAACGTATAATGGTTTGCAAGACTGTAAAATTGTTGTTTGAGCATGCATGCGAATGTAGGATTTTAGAAAATTAACCCGCAATGGCCCGATAAAAAAATTCAATTTTTGTCCCGCCTGGGCTGGGGAAACATGCAAAATTTAAAAATTGAAGGCTCCTCCCAGAGCTCACGGGGAATCCTTTGATCAAAAGGAATAAGCATTTTCAGCAACGCTTGTCCCGAAGCATAGCTTTCAGGCAATGCGCGTGCGGTGAGTCAAAGAGTTAAACAGTGTAGTTTTACTTCTTTAAATTTTGAATACCCGAAGACCGCCAAATAATTGTTAACCCCTTAAAAAAACTACATTTTGTAGCCAGACCCGCGGCTCAATTGCCGTTAATTTTGCAACATGGACGAAGAGGTTGAACTGGTGTTGAAATGGACCAAAGGCAAACCGCCTTATGTAGGGGTTCTGTTCAAAAGCGCTTATGTAGCGGGCAAGTTGAACCAGGAATGGGTGCACGCCCATGGTAACGGCCTGTATAAAATAGACCTTGAGCCGCGCAGCAGGAATTTGTTGTTGTTAACTATAAAGGAGCCCGAACTGGGATTAAAACATACCTATAAAGTAAAATGGTACAACCCTGAAAAGTTAAAAGGTTTTTTATACGCCACGCGTGACATTGAACGCATGAATTTTGGGCATGTGCTCATTGAGGAAAATAATTACAAGCCGGTTATTACAACCTATGCGCGCAAATTATGGGTGTTGCCGGTAAGTAAACTGGAGCTGGTAGAGGTGTATTAGGAATTTATGATTTTCGATTTAAGAAGTTTGATGGAATTTGAGATGCGTACAAAGAACAGCTTGCAAAGTATGGTGTGGCGTGAAGGCAGAAATTCCCCTTAAAATCAGGCGGGTAATAAATTTTTTAGCCGAAAGGCAACCCTTACAAAAAAGTATGCGTACATACATTAATTGTTATCCGGTAAAAACTTAAACCTTTTCGGCCCATGAAAACAGGATTTTTACTTTTGCTGCTTTTTATGCCTGTATTTATACAGGCCAACACCAATGTTGATTCGCTTAAGCGTGCAGCCCTTCAACCTGTAATAAACGATTATGTGTCACAAGCCGTTATGCTTGCCTATGAGATAAAAACCGGCCAGGATGTTGAACTCATTAAGGAATATGCCCGCCAATTGGCCAGTTTAAGTGATGAATTGAAAAAAACCATTAAAGCTTTTTACCCGCACAGCGGTGGCGACCTTATTTCCACCACTACGGTAAGTGTTACCGGTGAAGTGGGCCTGGGTTATGCAACAGCACCTTATGTAGGCACTAAACATCCATGGGAAAGTTATGCCGATTCAATAAGCGAAAAAGCCAACGCCATACACCGTTTGTGCGACCGAAGTCCTGTTAAAATGCAAAAGAAACTGGAAGCCATTGTGGAAGAGTTGAGGGAGATGGAAGGAATTTGATGGTTTAACCGTTGTTCGTTCTTTGTTGTTTGTTGCCGGGGGAGTCCTGACGGAGCATAGCTTATCAGCATACTGACACCAATGCGGAAGAATAACCTGCTGTTTCTATACCGGAAGGAAGAACGATAATACGTCATGTTAGTCACGGAGAACGATCCTAATGGTCAATTGACCACCGGACTCATTTTTACAAAGCCTATAAACGGGTATTTATTTACATTGAACCGCGGGGCAGGCTCGGCTCCTTCAACAAGGAGTACATGCACATACACGTTGAAGTCATAAAAATTTGCACCTTCTTCCTTAAACCTGATCAAGGCCTGCGGCAATTTTTGACTGGTTGTGGTTACCAGGTACCAGTTTTCGCCCCCGGCCGATTTTACCTTTTTTACCACGGTAAGTGTAAACGTTTCACCTGAAGCGAACAGTTTATTGGTTGCAGTATTTAAACATACCATTTGCCTGCCGGTAAACGGTCCGAACAACGAAAGGCTTTTGATGCCGGCAACATCAATAAAATCCCATTTGCCTTTTTCAAGTTCCATGCGTTTGAAGGAAATGCCAATGACCAGTATTAACCATACATTGCGCAGCAACGATTTACTGTAGGTATATTCACCCGCTTCAAGCCCGTAACTGTAAGCGGTAAGCACAAATTCAATTACAATAATGGTCGAGAGGCCTGCAATAATCCATAGGCTCTTATTGTACAATTCCGGGTTTTTGTTTTCGTTAAAACGGGTGCTGTTGTTAAGGCAATTGTTTACAAGTGATCCCCATGCAAAGATACAGCAAACCGTTAGCACCACCGCCACCCAGCCCAAACCAACGGTGAGTAAAAAATTATACAACCCGTGTATGCACATGGCTATAATGAAACAAAGCGGCACCCAATACCATTTTTTTCTTGCATATTTTACCAGTGCGATTCCATAAGTAGTCAATGAGCCGGTGAACAAATGCATGGCCACTGACAGTACTGCGCGTCTGCTGCTTATGCTCACGTCATAATAATGACCAAAGTACAATATGTTTTCTTCGAAAGCAAAAACCAGGGCGCTTGTACCACCCATGAGCAAAAGGGTAAGCGGTGAAGCAATGCCGCGCGAAGCAATTGTCAATACCAGTAAAACGGGTAATAGTTTCACGGTTTCCTCGATGAGCCCGGTAATCAGTATATCGCTTTGTAGGGAGTGAATGGGTGGAAATATTTCAAGAGAAATAAGCGCATAAGAAACATAATCATATGCCACCATAACAAACGGATGAAGCAATAGCGCCAGTACCAATACCAGGCCGGGTGCAAACCACTTTACGTCCTTAAAAATATTAAGGGTAAAAATAAAAGCAAGCCATACCAAGAAAATTAATGCCGCAATGATGATCTCGGTTATACTATGGGTATAAAAAAGAGGTTCGTACAGGCTCATGACATAACGTTTTGGTGAAATGTTCCAGGCAAGCCACCGTTTTTGTTCCGATTCAATGACAACACCCAGCGATTCGGCCTTGTCAAGGTATTTTTCCAATTCGGGCCTGGTATCACTGTCATAACTTAATTTATACAGTAATTTGGTCCAGGCGTATTGATTGCGGGAATTGATGCTGATTTCGCGCTCCAGGTACATGCGGCAACTGTCGGGCGAATAATCAATTTTGCATACATCAAAACACAACTCGTTTACATAAGGTAATTTTTTGTTGTTTAGGGAGTCAAGCCTTGCCAGCAGGCGGTTTTTTCGTTTGCTTTTCTCAATGTAAAAATCAATCAGAGTTGAACCGTACAGGCCAATGTTTTTTGTGTTGGCATTGGTCGATTTTAAACAGTTTTTATAAAAGGCTTGTAAATCGCCAAGCGTTTTTTGTATGTGCAGGGTTATGAGCGTACGTTCACGTAATTCAAGCGAAGCATACAGGCGCAAAAAAACAGCATGTGCCGCGAATTCACTTTTGTTTTTGTTTACTTCGCGCAGGGCCGCATCGGTTGCTTTGTAATAGTTGCCACGGTGCTCCCAATAAGCAATTTCATGGTTTGTGCCGGCAAAATGCGGCTGGGGATTTATTGCGCGCAGGCAAACCCAGGCCAGCACCCATACCGGCACAATCACAAAGAAAAATATGCGAAATACAAACGGTAATTTTACCACAGCATTATTCTATTACAGCAGTGGTATCGGTGTGAGTTGTATCCGTTTCTTCAGGCAGCGGTGTTTCTTCCACTTCCTCTTTTTCGGGTACATAGTTTGGGTCAGGGCTCATGCGCTTGCCATAAAAAACATTTATGCCCAATAAACCTTTGTGGTAAACAATGTCCAAAAACGGCAATGCCTTTTTTTTGATGGCCTCCAGGTAAGGCATGCTGCGCATACTGGGGCTATATTGGTAGGCATCGTTCTCAAGCAAAAAAACCGCCTCGGCATTGGAATCAAGTATATAATCGCGGTCAAAACCGGCTATGCGGTGGCGTTCTATTTCTTCGGAGCTGCTGGCCCCAAGTCAGTTTAGCGTTAGTAGCAAGGCCGTTAGGCTAAGAGCAATACCGCCAAAATTGTACAAGGCGTAAATGCCCAAAGGCATTCTGAAATGTTGCTGGATGAATTTCTGGCTGTAAAACAACTTCCACTGCGCCACAAAACCCAGTAGGGCAATACCCAACACACCAAGGAATAAATAGGTGTAGCTTATGAGCGTAAAGCTTGCCACAACCAGGGTAAGTATGCCACCGGCAATAATACCAATAATGGTAACGGTAAACGACCAGTGCCACTCTTGTTTTTTAGGCTTGTTTTTTTTGAGCTGAGCCAAAAGCTCATGGCTGATTTGCCCGGGCTTGCGGTAATTGTTTGTCATTTAGTTTGGGTTTTTGATAAGAAATGCTATAACGCAGGTTTTATAAAATGGTTTCAGTTTAGTGTGCCAGATTGTGTGTGAGGCGGATATACGTGTTAAAAAGAACGATTGTTGGTGAAAGTGGAAGATAGTGTGCCTTTGCAGCAAATGAACTTTTTTTAATTTTTCGTGTATTGTTTTGCATGAAGTACAGTGTTCTGTTAATCCTGGTTTTCATTTCAATGGTGTTACAAGCCCAGGAAAAACGTGCCACATATGCCACCAAATTTATTCCGTACCACATTACGTACAATGGATCAGATGACCCGAACGAATGCTGGGAATCGGTGGCCTATGGCATTGTTGTGAACAGGGAATATTTCAGCCTGCCTTTTAACGCATTGGAAGAACTGAAAACGAAAATGGGGGACGCGGAGATAACGGTTGAGGTGGTTTATTACGAGGAACCCTATGAGAATAGCGGTGAAGTGGGTAGTGTATTGAAAATAACTCTTGATAAACAAGTACTTTGGGTGTATAAACAATAACGTATTTCAAAGCAATTGATATAAAGGTAACAGTGCCTTAAAGAAAAAGTTGAACAAGGCGTGTACATTTGTGCCGTAGCTTTTTTTTCATCATTCAACCTTTAATGAGAAACCGTGGGAGACTGCGGTTTTTTATTACCGGGCCTTTAAAGGGGATCAACGTCAACAATCACCCGTGTATTTTTATAATCTGAAAAAGCCCTGAATTCGTCAATGGTATGGGCAATGAATTTTTTAAACTCACCGAACTCTTCGGTTTTTTCAATTTTAATGATAATGGTTTCAAGATACATGTTCATGACCCGGTTTACAATGGGCTTTTCAGGTCCAAGCAATCGTTTGCCCAATTTTTCGCGTAACACCGCGGCCAGGTATTTGGCGGCCTTGCCCGCATGCTCTTCGTCTTTGTGACTTAATTCAATTTCTATTATACGGGAGTAAGGTGGATAAAAATACTTTTTGCGTTCGGGTAATTCATCCTCATAAAACGTGCTGAAATCGTGTTTTTTTACCAGTTCAAGAACAGGATGTTGCGGATCGTTGGTTTGTATAAGCACTTTACCTTTGGCACCCTTGCGCCCTGCACGTCCTGCCACCTGGGTAAACAACTGGAACGCTTTTTCGAAAGCGCGGAACTCAGGAAAGCGTAAAATGGCATCGGCATAAGGTATGGCTACCAGGCTTACATTTGAAAAATCAAGGCCTTTAGTAATCATTTGGGTTCCCACCAGTATATCCATACGGCCCTGTTCAAATTCATCAATAATTTGCCGGTAACTTTCTTTGTTTCGGGTGGTATCCAGGTCCATGCGGCCAACTTTGGCATCGGGGAAAAAAAGTTTGAGGGTCTCTTCAATTTTTTCGGTGCCAAGGCCTATCATGCGCAGTTTATTGCTTCCGCATGAATTGCAACGGGCATTGGGCGCATATTTGGTATTGCAGTAATGGCAAATTAACTGGTGGCTGAATTTATGATAAGTAAGGCTTACATTGCAATTGGTGCACTCGGGCACCCAACCGCAATCATCGCAAATCCACAAAGGCGTATAACCCCTGCGGTTTTGAAAAACAATTACCTGCTGGCGGTCAGCCAGCGTTTTGGCAATGGCATCAATGAGCTGGGGAGAAAAATCTTCGTGAAGGGTTTTCTTTTTGCGTTCTTCTTTCAGGTCGATGGTTTGTATGACTGGTAAATCGCCATGGGCAAACCGTTGTTTCATGACAACATAGCCGTATTTTCCATTTGTGGCATTTGAAAAGGTTTCAACCGAAGGGGTTGCCGAGCCCAAAACCACTTTTGCATTGAACTGCCGCGCAAGAACAATGGCCACATCGCGTGCGTTATAACGGGGCGAGGGCTGCTGCTGCTTAAAGCTTTGCTCATGTTCTTCGTCAACAATGACCAGGCCCAGGTTTACAAAGGGTAAAAAAACAGCCGAACGCGCCCCAATAATGATTTTGTACCCGTTGTGCGGCCCCGCCAGTGTTTTCATCCACACCTCCACCCGTTCATTGGGATTGAACCGCGAATGATAAACACCCACTACGTTTCCAAAAACCCGGTTAAGCCGGTCAACCATTTGAGCTGTAATAGCAATTTCGGGAAGAAGGAATAAGACCTGCTGGCCAGTATCAATCATTTCTTTGATGAGGCGAAAATACACTTCGGTTTTTCCCGAGGCTGTTACACCGTGCAATAAGGTAATGCTGCTTTTGTCAAACGAAGTTTTAATTTCCTGCAGGGCTGCTTCCTGTTCCGGGTTAAGTGCATTGAATTCATTTATTGAGCCGGCAAAGCCGCGGTTGCGTTCAACGCGCACTTTTTCCACCAGTAAAATTTCTTTTTTTACAAGCGCATTTATGCCGCTTTCGTTTTCGCCCAATAAATGGGTCACATTGTCTTTTTTAACAGTAAGAAACTTGCCTTTTTCGGCCTGGCATGTTTTTAAATAGGCCATGAGCGCGTCAACCTGTTTAGGTGCCCGTTTTTCAAGTACAGTCAACAGGTTGTTGAGTTTTTCATCGGTGGCGTACACCGGGTTCAATTGAAGGTAATGCTCAATTTTTGGTTTGTAACGCGACTTTATTTCCTCTTCGCTGGTGATGAGTTTTTTTTCAATGAGCTTTTTGAGAAAAGGCTGAACGTTTTTAATTTTCAATAAGTCGGAAATTTCAACCACGCTTATTCCGGGCCTGGCATCAAGTGCATCAAGCAGCAATTGCTCGTTTTCATTGAGCGCTATTTCGCTCAATTCAACTTCAGGGTCAATGAAAAATTTAGTTTCGGAATTTAGTTTTAAATTACCGGGAAGCGCTACATTGAATACTTCGCCAGGGTAACACATGTAATAGCTGACCACCCAATCCCACAATTCAAGTTGGTGTGCAGTAACAATGGGTTTTTCATCCAGTATATTTTCAAGGTATTTGGCCTGGTAATGCCGGGGAGGCACTGCATGCACCGTTTTGAGAATACCTGTATAGAGCTTTGTTTTACCAAACTGAACCACAACCCGTTGACCAGGCTTTACGTATTCCTCCCACCCTGCAGGAACGCGGTACGTATATGTTTTTGGTACGTACAGGGGTAAAATAACATCGGCAAAAAGGGTTTGTTCACTCATTCCTCAGGCAAAGATCCGCGCTTTTTTATAATTTGGTACAATCATTGTTTAACAGGACAAAAAATTAAATTATGAATAAATCGTTATACACCTTTTTATTTTTATTACCAACAACCGGCATTTGCCAGGTTATGCAAGATCATAAGGCAATTGTGAAATATACCCAGTTGCCGGCAGTCAGCATTAACGATGGTTCCAACATGTTTTCGGTGGTGGTTGAAACGCCTTTCCTGCAAAAAAACCAGGACAGCATGGCATTATATGAAATTACCAAGCAAAACTACATGAAGGAGGTTGAAACCGCATTGGACAACTGGCGTTTGCAAAACAGCGGAGCAGGTGACCGCAACTATTGGGCACAGATGGCGGTTTATGAGAATAAGGTAAACGCAGGTGATGCAACCGCGCAAATGCCACAACAAAGCCCTCCGGCCCCTTTTGTATTTAACAAACCTTATCCTAAAAAACCGTTTTTGTTAAAGGAAGTAAACGGCCCATCGGTAATTTCAGGCATTAAAATAGAAGGCTTTACCCAGCAACAGGATGCCCCTGTAAAAATAACATTGATATGGAACGGTTTTGAGCGCGGCCCCATCAAGGAAAATAAAAGCGGTGCAGGTGCACTTACCAAATACAAATACGAGGTCCAGTACAGGCACCGTGTAACCCTGAAAATTGATGTCCCCGGAAAAGGCCTGGTGGTAAATGAGAACATTGCCGAAACGGAAGGATACCGCACCTACAATACCAGTGAATACAAAACAAGAGGCGATTTTAAATTGTGGTGGATTGATAACGAAGCAACTTTTTGGGAGCAGCGCCAGGCTGAAATAGTGATGCAACACGTTGCTACCATTAATAGCTACTTAAATGAAAAGGTCGGGTATCCCAAAAAAAGTTATGCCGTTGAAATGCACAGCGTGAAAAAAAGCAAGGATTTTGATTACAGCGATTATACCACCGCATGGAACGCTGCGCAGGACGGATTATTGAAGGTTGAATACAAGGACAAAAAAGCTGAAGTATCTCAAAAATTGCAACAGGCTATTGATATATGGAACAAAGCGTTGACCGAATCAGATTTAAACAGTAAAAAGGCGCGCATTAACAGGGAGGTAACGTCAGCAACATATGTAAACCTTGCCATTGCCTATTTATGGCAGGGTAATTATGTAGATGCCGAACTAAGCTGTAACAAAGGATTAGCGGTTGATTTTAACCGTTACAACCGTGAATTGCGTCCTATACTGGATTTTGTAAAATTCCAGAAAGCAAGGGCAGAGGCAAACCCGGGACAGTAAGCTAATTCAGTGATAAGCTGAATCGGTAGACGACACAGCTTTGACCTACTAAAAACATAATGCACAAATGATGGAACAGTTGTTTGTGCATTTTTTTTATCCTGAAAGTCCTGGTTTTTTCATTGAAAACTTCTTAAACTCATAATTGTTTTGAACGAATTGAGAGTTAAACTGTATTCTCTTTTAACCTTGTAGGACGAACATGCAATATAAGTGGCGTTAACATCGTTTAACAGGCTGTTAAGCAACCGGCTTAAACCATATTTGTCTTACACCAAAACCCAGGTATTATGAAAAAACTATGGCTGGTGCCGTTGTTGCTGGCATTTAATGCCCATGCAAAAGACCTTGAATTAAAAACCAAAATTACCAATGTAACCGTTTTCCAGAGCGGGGCGCAGGTTACCCGAACGGGCTCATTAACGTTGCCCTCAGGTGAACACGAAGTGGTCATTCATGATGCGACTTCGCTGTTGAAAAAAGAGAGCATCCAGGTAAAAGGCGAGGGCAACTTTACCATTCTTTCGGTCAACCACCAGGTTGATTTACGCGAACAGAACATGGACAAAAGCAAAACAGCCGAATTGGAGGCCAAACAAAAAAACCTGATGCGCCAAATGGAAGACCTTTCGGTAAAAATTGAAGTGCTGCGCAACGAGGAAGGAGTGATCAATAACATGCAGCAAGTTACCCCGGCCACTGAGGGCATAACGGTTGAGCAGGTGGGTAAGGCCCAGGAACTGGTGCGCGTCAAACTCTCCTCAATAAAAAACGATAAACTTTTACTGAGCCGGCAAATGGAAGAGTTGTATGAACAATACCAGAAGGTAACGCAACAGTTAACGGCCATACGCACGCCTAAACAAAATGTACGTTATGAAATTGTGGTCAGGGTACTGGTAAAGACCGAGACCAAAGGCGACTTTTCATTGACCTATATTGTTCCCAATGCACGCTGGTACCCCAGTTATGATTTGCGCGTGAAAAACATTGCAGAGCCTATGGTTATTGATTATAAAGCAAATGTTACCCAACAAACAGGTGAAGACTGGACCGATGTAAAACTGAAATTATCAACGGGTGACCCGAGTGAATCATCGCAAAAACCAATTGTGTCGCCCTGGCTGTTGTATTTGAACCAGCATTATGTGCAACCCCGCCAGCAAAGTAATTTTTACCGGTATACCGATGCGAAATTTACAAAGGTGAATGGAACTGTACTGGACAGGCAAACAGGCGAACCGTTACCGTTTTGCCCGGTTATGGTATATGGAACAAACATTGGCGCCACAACTGATGCCGATGGAAATTTCAATTTGATTTTGCCTGAAAATGCCAGTTATTTAAACCTGAAATACCTTGGTTATACCGAAAAAAATGTTCCCATCAAAGCATCGCCCATGAAAATTTATTTGCAGCCATCAAATACAAAGTTGGCTGAAGTTTCAATTATCAACGAACAGGAAGCGGGTGAGGTTTCGGCTGAAGACCCACAATTCAGCCAGTTTACCCCTAAAGTAAATGAACGGGAAAAATTGTATTTCAGCAATGGACGCAAGTATGGTGAAAATGACATAACAACAACTATAAACGGCAACGTTGAAAAAATAGAAGCCGGTAATGTAAGTGTGGCGCCAAGCATGAACATTGTAAGCACCGAATTTGTAATTGAAGAGAAATACACCATTCTTTCGGACCCAAAAAACATCATTGTCTCCATTCAGTCCATACAGGCCAACGCAGGATACCAATACTATTGTGCCCCCCGTCTGGAAAAAGACGTTTTCCTGACCGCGCAAATGATAGATTGGGAACAATACAATTTACTGGAAGGCCAGGCCAACGTGTTTTTTGAAGGTACCTTTATTGGCAGCACGGTTTTAGACACGCGGTTTTTGACCGATACACTTGAGATTTCGCTAGGGCGCGATAAAAGTGTAAAGGTGGAACGAAAAAAATCAAAAGAGTTCAACAAACGCCAGGCGCTGGGCAGCAATAACATTGCTTACCGTTACTGGGACATAGCCGTTCGTAACGGCAAACAGCAACCTGTCAATATCATGATTGAAGACCAGTTTCCCCTCTCGGCCGACAGTAAAATTGAAGTGAAACGTGAAAGCAAAGGCGATGGCAAACTGGATGATAAAACTGGCATTGTTACCTGGACGTATGACAAACTTATACCCAGTGAAACAAAAAACACCGAATTGAAATACAGCGTGAAGTATCCGAAGGGAACATTTATTGGGTTAGACTAATAAGCTAATGTGCAAATAAGCTAAGCTAATGAAGAAGTTAAAAAAATGAAAACTATGAAAAAATTAAACATAAGACTATATTTCTTTTTTGTATCTCAGCGCCTTTGTGTGACACTATGTCTTGCATTTGTTTGCGTGAACCTTACCGCGAAGGACCATGAAATGAAAACCGCATTGACCGAAGTAACCGTTTTCCAGAGCGGAGCGCAGGTTAAACGCATTGGTTCAACAACCATACCTGCCGGTGAAACCGAAATAAAAATTAAGGACGCCACGGCCCTGCTGCTGGAAGAAAGTATACAGGTGAAAGGCGAAGGAAATTTCACCATCTTGTCAGTCAACCACCAGGTAGACCTGCAGGAAATGGATAACCAAAAGTCAAAATGGGACGCCCTTGAGGCCAAACAAAAAAACCTGATGCGACAAATGGAAGAGTTGAGTGTAAAAATACAGGTGCTGAATGCCGAAGAGAACACCATCATGAACCTGAAACAAACCACAACGCAAACCAAAGGTGTTACGGTTGAACAAATGGCCAAAGCCCAGGAAATGATCAGGTTGAAATTAACGGAAATTAAAAATGAAAAGTTGAAGCATTCCAGGGCGGTGCTTGATTTGTTTGATGAACACAAAAAAGTATTCCAGCAATTGGTTGCGCTAAAAACGCCCAAACAAAGCCTGAGCTATGAAATCGTGATCAAGGTGTTTGCCAAAGCTGAAACAAAAGGGAGTTTTGAGATAACTTACGTTACTCCCAATGCGCGCTGGTATCCCACTTACGATTTGAGGGTAAAAGACGTTGCATCACCCATGGTGATTGAATACAAAGCCAATGTCACGCAGGAAAGCGGTGAAGACTGGAACAATGTAAAACTTAAATTGTCAACCGGTGATCCGTCACGTTCATCCAAAAAACCCGCGGTAGAGCCCTGGCTGATTTATTTGAACCAAAATTACATACAGCCACGTGCCGCAAACAGTTTTTTCCAATACACCGATGCGCGTTTTACACACATGACCGGTACCGTTTTAAATTCAGAAACCGGTGAGCCTGTATCGTGGTGCGGCATTCATGTGCCCGGCACCAACATTGGCACTACAGCCGATGTTGATGGTAAGTTTTCGTTGGTATTGCCGGTGAACATACGCAGCATTTACGTTTATGCTATCGGATACAACGCACAAACTGTGAGCGTAACCGAAAAAGACATGAAAATAAAATTGGTTAAGAAATATATGCCCTTAAACGAAACCGTAAAAACCGATTACGAAAGGCAATTGGCCACGGTGCGGTCGCCAACATTCAAAACCGACTACGATGGAGATTTATATTCGGTTGATATTCCTGTTGAACCTATTTACGAGGAAACAAAAAAGATGGAAGAACACTTGATGGAATTGCACAATGAATACAGCTGGAGCGGTGCAGATGCTTCGGTTAACTTATCGAGCAGCTCGCCTAAGACCTACGGTGCCTATAACATTACAGTAACCGATTCAAACGGAGCCATTGCCTGGAACCCAACGGCCGCTAAAACCCTGAACATAGTAAGCACCGAGTTTAACATTGAAGAAAAATACACAATCCCGTCAGACCCCAAAAACATTACCGTCATGATTGAAAGCATTACGGTACCGGCTACATACCAATATTACTGTGCCCCGCGTTTGGACAAAGATGTTTTCATTACCGCACAGGTGATGAACTGGGAGCAATACAACTTGTTGGAAGGGCAGGCCAATGTGTTTTTTGAAGGGACATTTACCGGTCAAACGTTTTTTGATACGCGGTATTTGGTGGATACGCTTGAAATCTCGCTGGGCCGTGACAAATCCATCAAGGTGGAACGAAAAAAAGCTAAGGAATACAACAAAAAACAAGTCCTTGGAAGCGATAACATTGCTTACCGCCATTGGGACATTGGTGTGCGCAATGCCAAGAAGCAGGCCATTGATATTATTGTTGAAGACCAGTTCCCGCTCTCAGCCGACAGCAAGATTGAGGTAACACAGGAGGAACGCAGCGGAGGCGAACTGAATGAAAAAACAGGGAGTGTAAAATGGACTTTTAAGCTGGAACCATCAACCACCAGAAATCTGGCGTTGCGGTATAAGGTCAAGTTCCCGAAAGGGAATTTTGTTGGGCTTGATTGATGAGCTTATGAGATAAATAAAGCCAATGAGCCGATAGAGGCAGTTCTGTAAAGGCGTAAATGCATCCTTTTTTGCGGAGACCTGTAACAGATGACAGTGTGCCCTCCTCTCAGGCAAAACCCTTTGTATACCCCAATGATGTGTTTTGTTTGAAAGACAGGCGCCCCCCTTAAGGAATTTAAAAATTGAATAGTAGATTGTAAATTTCTAAATTTTTAAATCACTTACTCTTCACTTCAGGAATATCTTCGATTTTTATAGGCGCTTCGTTTATTTCTCTGGGAATGAAACTACGCTCAAGCAACTCGTCAAGGGGTACATCTTTTTCAATAATTTTTAGTTTTTTTGACATGCGGGCAATTTCTTCGAATTCTTCGGTGGTTGGTGTGAGTTGTACATAGCTTACGCGGTGCGGGGTTGAGGTGAGCACATAGTTGAGCACTTTTTGGTCCTGCCGGTAATAGGGTACAACAAGTTTTGCAGCATCGGCACGGTGTGTTTCGGCCCACTGCCCGCTTTCGGCAATACCGCGCACCAGATCTTTAACTACTTCGGGTTTTTCTTTGATCAGGTCTTCGTGCACAACAAGTGCGCAGGAAACAAAATTAGGCCATATGTCACGTGACAGGTACAAAACCCTGCCAGTGCCGTCCAATTCAGCCTTGGCGCAAAACGGTTCGCCCACGAAATACCCATCAATGGCCCCTGCCGCCAACGAGGTTGGCATATCGGGCGGAGGCAGTACAATGAATTCAATGTCTTTTTCACCTAAACCTTGTTGCTCCATGAGTTTATGTAACACCAGGTATTGGTTGCTGTAAAAACTTGGTATGGCAATTTTTTTACCTTTCATGTCACGAAGGGTTTTTGCTTTGCTGTTTTTGGCAACAATGATTTCGGACCCATCGCGATGGCCCAGGTAACAGATTTTTACAGGGACACCGTCAGCCCGCAATTTCATGGCCAAGGGGGCAATCATGAACGTGGCCTGGATTTGTTTTGCCTGCAATGCGCTTACCACGGTTGGAAAATCCATGTAGCGGTGCGAATTGAAATTGGTATTGGATTGGGTTGTTTTGGAGGCAAAATCGGTAACGGGACAGGTCAAATGGCAGGTAACAGGCAAATAGCCTACGGTAAGCTCACGTTTGGCTTTCATGTTAGGCCCGTTGTGAATGGGGTCTTTTTTCGCTTCGTTTTTTGCTTGCCAGGGTTTGAACCGTAATAAACCCAGCGCCCCAACGGCCGCCACAACAAGAAAAATGACAACAATACGTTTGCGTTTCATGCGTTGAAAAAAGTGTTTAAAGATACTTCTTTTTAAGACATAAACCGCACGCTGAAACAGAGCAAAGGGTTTTTAGTATTTTTTGCAAAGGAACAGTTATAGCAATGAAGCAACTTCGGTCCAGTTAACCAGGTTATACCAATTGGTGATATAGTCCTTACGCAGGTTCTGGTATTTTAAATAATAAGCATGTTCCCAAACGTCAATACCCAATAGGGGTTTGCCTTTTACATCGGCCACGTCCATAAGCGGGTTGTCCTGATTGGGTGTGCTTACGATTTCAAGTTTACCGTCCTTTTGAATGAGCCACGCCCAGCCTGAGCCGAAACGTTTCATGGCGGCATCGGTAAACGATTCCTTGAATTTATCAAGCGACCCGAACTGCCCGTTAATAGCATCGGCCACTTTACCTGCGTAAGTTCCTGATGCGTTAGGTCGCATCCATTTCCAGAACTGCGTATGGTTCCAATGGCCGCCCGCATTGTTGCGGGTTGCCGTTGTGTATTTTGAAATGTTGGCAATTATTTTTTCAAGCGATCCTTCGGTCACCTTTTGTTCGGCAAGGGCCTTGTTGAGGTTGTTGATGTAGGCGGTGTGGTGCTTGCTGTAATGGATTTCCATAGTCATTTTATCAATGTGTGGTTCAAGCGCATTAAAATCGTATGGCAGGGGAAGCTGCTTGAATTCGATGGGCCCCTGGAAATTATCAGGATGTGGCGGATCGTTATTCAGGACTGTAGCGCCTGTTTTACATCCAACCAGCACGGCCCCGGTAACAATGGCCGTATTTTTAATGAATTTCCTGCGTGATTTGTCTTCTTCCATACGCCTTTAATTAAATTTAATTAAAACCTGGTTTTTTTCAACGGCCTGACCCTTGTTTACTTCTATTGATTGCACTACGCCATCGGCCGCGGCTTTGAGCACATTTTCCATTTTCATGGCTTCAAGAATAACAATGGCCTGGTCTTTTTTAACCTGTTCGCCAGCTGAAACTTCCACTTTTACCACGAGGCCGGGCATTGGTGCTTTGAGTTCCTTCATTTTTTTAACGGTACCGGTGTCCATGCCCAGTTTTTTTAGCAATAACTGCATTTCATCGTGGGCCGAAACCGAACACTTTTTGCCATTTACGATCAGAACGGCCTTTTTGGATTCGCGCTCGAATCGCAATACGTACACATCAACGCTTTTATTGTCAAGAAGCACGGTAAAATGCTTGTTTCCTTTCTCAACCTGTTCGAAAATGTGGGTGCGGCCGTCAATGACAATGGTCCCATTTTGGAAAGCGGTTTCAACTATTTTGGCAGGTTGATTATTCAGGCTTACCTCTAACTTCATATCAGCAATCATTTAATGGCTATAAAATTATCATTTTTTATGGGTCCACCTATTTGATATTAGCTATAAAATCCTCATTTTAGCTGAATATTTATCCCTGATCGATGAAAAAAGCTACAATTTTTGTTTGCGCGGGCCTGTCAATTATGGCTACGTGCAAACAATCAAAAGAGGTAACCAGCACCAATACAACGAACCACACCGAGGTTGTTAGTGAAAACTCTGAACTTTACGATCCCAATTATACAGCAGAAGACAACGCTAAAAAAAATGTAAGGCCCGTTTACCAGGCCACTGAAACACGTGTAAATAACCTGTTGCATACCAAACTGGAAGTAAGTTTTGACTTTAAAAAACGTTACCTGAACGGCAAGGCCACCATTGACCTTACACCGCATTTTTATCCCACCAACAAGCTCAGCCTTGACGCCAAGGGCATGGACATTCACAAAGTACAGTTGCTTGAGGGGAATACCAAAACCGACCTTGCTTATACATACGATACGCTTGACCTTTCCATCACGCTGCCTAAAACGTATAAGAAGGGCGATAAATATACGGTGTACATTGAGTACACGGCTAAACCTGATGAACTGGAGGCCGGGGGAAGCGCGGCCATTACCAGCGACAAAGGCTTGTATTTTATTGACCCGGATGAAAATATAGATGGAAAACCCACGCAAATATGGACACAGGGTGAAACGGAGGCAAGTTCATGCTGGTTTCCCACCATTGACCGCAGTAACCAACGTCAGACGGAAGAAATTCTCATTACCGTTCCGAATAAATTCAAAACCCTTTCAAACGGGTTGATGGTTGCCAGCAAAACAAACCCTGATGGTACACGTACTGACCACTGGAAAATGAACCAGCCCCATGCACCTTACCTGGTTATGATGGCCATTGGTGAATACAGTGTAGTGACGGATAAATGGAAAAAGAAAAACGGAAAAGAAATAGAAGTTTCCTATTACGTTGACCCCGAATACGAGGCATACGCACGCGATATTTTTGGAGAGACCCCCCGCATGCTGCAGTTTTTTTCAGACCGTTTGGGTGTGGAATACGCATGGGACAAATATTCGCAGGTGGTGGTGCGCGATTATGTTTCGGGCGCTATGGAAAACACAACAGCTACCATTCACGGTGAATTTTTGCACCGTACCAAGCGCGAATTACTTGACGGGAACAATGAATCCATTATAGCCCATGAATTGTTTCACCATTGGTTTGGCGACCTGGTAACGTGCGAAAGCTGGTCAAATTTACCGCTTAACGAATCATTTGCCAACTACAGCCAGTTTTTATGGGATGAATACAAATACGGGCGCGATGAGGCCGATTACCAGGCCCTGAAAGAAGCGCAGGGTTATTTTGCATCGGCCAAGCAACAAGGTTATGTTGACATGATACGTTTTGATTATGGCGATAAGGAAGAGATGTTTGATGCGCATTCGTACAATAAAGGCGGGCGTATTTTAAACATGTTGCGCAATTATGTAGGCGATGATGCTTTTTTTGAATCACTACGCGTGTACCTGACTGAAAACATGTTCCAGCCTGCCGAGATCCACAATTTGCGCCTGGCATTTGAAAAAGTAACCGGTGAGGACCTTAACTGGTTTTTTAATGAATGGTTCCTTGCCAAGGGTCATCCTGAATTAAAAATAACGCAGGAATATGACAGTATTTTAAATAAAGTGTACGTAAAAGTAGTACAGCAACAGGATTTAAACCACGTACCTTTATACCAATTACCGGTAAAGATTGATGTGTACTCACCCGCTAATCCTGAAGGAAAAACACACGAGGTAGTGATCAATGAGCGTGAGCAGTTATTTACACTGGAATGTGAAGGCGGAAAGCCGTTGCTTGTGAATTTTGATGCTGATAAAGTATTGCTGTGTGAGAAGGACGATGACAAACCGGTTGAACAGTTTATTGTGCAATATTACAAGGGAAAAAATTTCCTGGACCGGTATGAGGCCATAAAGGAATGTTCAAATTCATCAAAAGAAGCGGCCAAAAAAGTCGTACTTGATGCGTTGGATGACAAATTCTGGTATTTGCGTGAAATGGCCGCTAAAAGTTTAAAGCGCCAGGTTGCTGCCAATGGCGAAATGATCAAAAATAAATTGTCAACCATGGCCAGGACGGCAAAAGAAGCCTCCTTGCGTTCAACATCAATCAGGCAACTGGCAAAATATTTTGAAGGGGATAAAAGTTTATTGCCTTTGTACGAAGAAGCCACCAACGACCAGTCCTACGATGTAATGGCCGAAGGTTTTGCCGCTATTTCAAAACTGGACCCGGATGCAGGTGTAAAACTGGCACGCAAAAATACCAACGAAAAAAATTCGACCATACGTTCGGTGGTTGCCGAAATACTTGCGGAGTATGGTGATGTAAGCGACCATCAGTTTTTCCTGGATGCCATGAAAAAATCAACCGGGTTTGAAAAATACGGCATGATGAGTTTGTATAACGGTTATTTAAAACACCAACCCGATTCGGAAGTGGATAAAGGCATAGCGGTGTTTGAAGACGTGGCACGCAATGGAAACACATGGTGGATAAAACTGGGCGGCTACCAAATGCTGAACGGTTTGCAGGCGCATTTTTCAAAACGTGAAATGGAACATAATGCCTTGGCCGAAAGCCTGAAAAAAGACGGAAAAACCATGGAGGCCACCCAAGAGGAGGGAGAAGCTGTAAAATGCAAAAACCAGCAGGAACGTATCAATGCATTGCTTGTTGAATTAAAAAGTAAAGAGACGGACAAGAATTTATTGCAATATTTGAAGTAAAATAATCCACGATAAGCTTAAATTTTTCTTGACTGTGGCTGGACTTGATAACCGTAATTACGAAGTCTCACAAGGATGATCTCTTAACCATGTTATGAAAGAAAGCCCCGCCAGGGCTTTGCATCGGTAAGGTGTTCATGAGTAATATGCCGCCCCAAACGGGTTTACCCAGTTTAAAGACATAAATATCTAAAATTGGGGATAGAAAACCTGCCAAATTTATTAAGAAAATTAATCCAACAGGTGGTCCTACTGCTTCATCACTTTTCGCGTTACAACGGTCTTGTCAGTACGCAATGTAATAAAATAAGTACCATTGTTATAATTTGATAAATCAACATCCACGGCTTCGGCAGTCAGACCGTTGAATTTATGTGCAAAAACTTTTTGCCCAAGCACATCGCAAACTTCAATAAAACCATTGGTTGCCTCGGTAAAATTGGCATCAACATAAATGTGACCATTTGTGGGATTTGGGTAAACGTTTAATTCCAAAAAACTGTTTAAAACAATATCATCTACATTGTTTGTTAAACCAATGGTGAATTGATAATAAATTTGCCCGCCAAAGTCGGCATTGAAACTTTTTAGGATTGAGCCGGTGGTTTTGCGTAAGCGCGCCAGTCCCACACCTTGCGCTGTATTGGCCCAGAATGATAACCCGTCTTCACCGGTATCAATCAATTCAAATTCATAACATCCATCCGGCAAATGAAGGGTGTCTTTATAATTGGTATTCGCGGTTAATCCACTTGTACGGTCCAGTATCACGGTTCCTGTATAAGCGTCTTTGAGCGTATATGAAGTTTCCCACGGATAATTATTGGTTTTTACTTCAACAAAAAAATCGGCAGGGAGTACAGGCGGATACGTGTACGGGGTGGTTATTGAATTGTTGTAGGAATATTGGTCAGGCAAGCCATTTGGATTACTTACAGTCACATTGAAAGTGCTTGCACCTGTAGCCCAGGCAAAGGTTCCCAATATCACTTCTTCGGTTTCCATGAATGCAAGGTTCCCGGTCCAGTTATAAACACTTGGGGTTGCACCATTCATGCCATAGGTAATGGTTAGCGATGTAAGATTGTTTGAACCCGTATTCTGAATTTTTATAACGGGGTGAGAACACACGGGATTCATGCGCGTCCACATTTGGTTTTGGCTCGGGCTCAACACATCAACCAGGGCCGCATCGTTTGTGAAATTTGGCGCCCCATAGTGAACAAGCTGGTCTTCTATTTGATAATAGTCCCAGCCTCCTGTATGCGAATACGCCTGTGCATCGTGATCAAGCACAGCTGTTGTTCCTGCAGTAACATACGGTGTCAATTCAAAATCATAGGTCCATACCTCGGCACCGGGACACCAATTGGCACGGTCGTATACCCAGGTGCCGCCTTGCGGATACAACGGGTTGCGGTCACAGTTGTCGCGCCATACGTTTTTTACAAATTGCTGGACCCCGTCAACTTTATAATAATGGTCCTTGGCGCAAAATTCTGCGCAGTTTTCAGGGGTATCCATGCCGTGACCCGTAACACGCGATTTCCACCGTGAATTAACGGCACCGGCCGGTATATTCACCGTAATTGGTGTCAGGTAATTGTCAATGGGATCGCTTGGGTTGCCGTAGTTGAACCCGCCATTCCATAAATTTTCAATGCTTATGATATCGCGCGGAGGAATTCCTTTGATCATTAAAAATTCCATTTCCAGCAATTCCTGCCAGTTGCCCGCTTCCAAATGCACACTGTCGTGCAACAAGGTGCGGTAATCGCTCACATCAAATGTCCAGGTCCAGCCTGTTCCCAGCGATAACCCTATTCCATACGGTGTAATGTAACGTGCCAACTCGTAACGTATGACCTGTGGATATAAATTGTAATAGTCATACGAACCGGCCAGCAACGTACTGTCAGGCGTCACGTAAACGGAATCAATGGCATTGCCCATGGCATCGTACAAATACTGGTTGTAATAATCGGGCCAAACAAGCAACGTATCGGTTGCAATGCCAGGGTTTGTGACCGAATCACCATAAATAAAAACGGTGAGTGGTGCGTTCATGGTTGAATCAATCACAAGCACGCTGTCAATGGCTGTTGTAAACACACCTTGTTCAAATATGATGTTCGGGCGATTAACCGTTTCGAAAAAGCCATATTGGAGATCGGCAGCGTTCTTAAGCGGATTACCTGTGCCAATAAAGGTCGCATCAGGATGAGCGCCCGGGGCCGCATCGCTTGCTGTGGTGAAATTACCCTCGTCAAAATGATAGTACGCAACAAGGTTTGAATAATAAGGATGTGTTGCGTCAATTGTTTTACGCATGTAGTTTTGAATGGTGGCAGCATCCAATTCAGTATTGAACACAGTAAATTCATCCATGTTCCCTTCATAACTGAGTGAACCACTCCACAATCCTTTTCCCAGGCGGAATTTTTTGATTTTTGGAATGTCCTTTACTTTACCGGTACCGCTGTGCCACAATACACCGTTCAGGTAAATTTTCATGGAACCCGTGGCAACATTTTTTGTAAAGGTCCAGTAATTCCATTGCCCTTCAATTTCGCTTGTTGTAGCGGCCTTGTTGATGCGGTCATAACTTGTACCGCTAAAACCGGCATCCCAGTATACATTGCTATCGCTCCAGGGCATGTGGGCATTCAATACGCGGTTGCTCAATGTATCAAACGCCTCGAAACAGGTACCGTCCATGGGTTGCATGGCAGGATCGCCATAGGCCCAGTAACTGATTGTTACAGCCGAGTCAATGCTGTATAGGTCATTGTTCACGGCCAGTTCAATGTATGACGCAGCGCCAAAATCGGCACAGCGGTCTTCGCCTGACCGCGTTATGCCTGAAACAAATGGCGTTGCAGAAGCGCTCACTACGTTATCAATTCCATTAGCCGTATTATCATAGGTAATTTCTATAAGCAGGTTAGAGGTACCGTCCCAGTTAAAAGCGTTGGTCAACGAAATGGCATTCCACCCGGGACTTAAAAACGTTGTGTTTTTCAGGTACACGGTAATGAAACCTGAATTGTCAAGTGTTTCCTGCGTAAGCGTGTCAGCCGTTGTTGATTTAATGCGAATGGTAAGGTTGCGCATGGTTGAACCGAGTGATTGCAGGTAAAACTGTAGCGCAGTAATGTCACCGGCAACCATTCCTGCTGCGGTCATTTCACTGGCGCGCCATAAATACTGGCTGCGCGAAATTACCGAAGCAGTTCCAAAAGGATTGGAGGATGGAACAGTACCTGTTCCAATGGTGTCACGTGTTAACGAAGCAGTGTCGGTATGCGTGGCAAAATACTGCCAGGTAGGATAAAACGTATAGGACGGTGTATTCATGTATGGAGTACTGGCCGGCATTGAACCGTTAACGGTGTACACGGGCTGGTTGATTAACGATGAATCCATCAATCCCGTATGTTGATATAAATAGGTATAGGTCAAATAATCCCATTCGCCACAGGCAGGACTCATGGATGGGTTGCACTTTAATTTGTAACGCATCAGGATTTTTTCAAAACGGATGGTATCATCGGGAAAAACAAACCACGCATTTTGCGGTGAGCCAAATGTGAAAGTAGGTACATGAATGGTATCACCGTGCTGTGCATTGGCCTTAAACGTAAAAGACAGTAAAAGTGTAATTGCAAAAAGGAATTTTTTCATGGTAAGAATATGTTCTGGTTCCGGTGCAAAGGTACGTCAAGGATATAAAAATGCCATGTAGTTGATGCTGAAATCTGCTTACCCATAAATTTCCCTAAAAGGTTTTATAGTATTGATAAACAGATGATTATTTTTATTGTGATAACAATTAAAGCAATGCAAATGCGGTTTAATTCTTGGAAAGCTATTCAACCAGTAATTAACCGCCCTGGCCCGCAATGAACCCGGTGGTCCATGCAGCCTGGAAATTAAAGCCTCCTGTTACGGCATCAATGTTCAAACACTCACCGGCAAAATACAAGCCAGGTATTTTTTTGCATTCCATGGTTTTCATGTTGACTTCTTTTAAATCAACTCCGCCACAGGTCACAAATTCTTCTTTAAACGTACTTTTGCCGTTTATTTGCGCCCGGAACGCAGCCAGTTTTTTTATGAATGAATTTATTTCATCACGTGTTAAATCAGCCAACCTTTTTTCGCTGATATGCGCATCAATGCAAAGCGCCTCCCATAAACGTGAGGGGATATAGGGTAAGCGCACATTCTTGCAGGTTTTGGATGCGTTGTGCGTACGCAACACCATAAAATCATGTGTAATTTGTTCAGGGTCCTGTATACCTGTAAAGTCGATTTCAATTTCGAACATGTAATTTTTTTCAGCCAGTTCTTTGGCCGCCCAGGCTGATAAGCGAAGTATGGCCGGTCCGCTGAATCCCCAATGCGTAAACAATAAAGGGCCATACGCCTCGAAACCGGTGCCGCATATTTTTATGTGCGCATTTGGCAGTGAAAGGCCCATGAGGCCGTTGAACAACTTATTTTTATAATTGAATGTAAAGAGCGAGGGTACCGGGTCAACAACGTCAATGTTTTTTTTCCGAAGGAGTTCCCACATGCGCTCATTGCTGCCCGTGCATACAATAACTTTGTTTGCTTTTACAACCAATCCGTCAGAAAAGGCGAGTAAGATTCCGTCCCGGTCCGGATTTAAATCCACAAGGCCTTTGTTCAGCTCAACCTGTATGCCGTATTTTTTTATCTCGCGTTCAAAACAATCAATAATGGTTTGGCTGCTGTCGGTAACGGGAAACATGCGCCCATCCTCCTCGGTTTTTAATTGTACACCATGTTCTTCAAACCAGGTAATGGTGTCAAAGGTCATAAATGTGTGAAAGGGACCCAGCAGTTCTTTTTCACCGCGCGGGTAATTTTTAACAAGTTCTTTTTGTTCAAAGCATGCGTGGGTCACGTTGCAGCGTCCGCCTCCTGAAACTTTTACTTTTTGAAGGACCTTGTTGCTTTTTTCATAGATAACAATTTTACCGTTCGCGTGATTTGAAGCAGTTATTGCTGAAAAATAACCTGCAGCGCCACCGCCAATTATTGCCACGTCAATTTGAGCCATTGACCACATTTAAAAACTCGATCCCCATCACTGTTATATCATCGGTTTGGGTATACTTTCTACGCCAGTTTTCAAGTTCCATGCGCAATAAACGTTGTTGTTCACGCATGGGGTTTGCTGCTACATTCATCAACAGTTCTCTGAATTTTTTGTACATGAACTTTCTGCCTTTATCGCCTCCGAATCGTTTAATTTTTTGAGTGAGTCAATTGTATATTTTGCTGACCTTTCAATTGAATAAAGCCACAACTGAGTAAAAGAATTGTAATAAGGCGCAAAAACATATGGCCTTAAGATAACTGTTTTTTCAATACGATTATTTACCGCGATAGAGCCGAACGCCTGGTAAATGTACAATGCAATGACCTTTAGCAGCTGTTTACTTGCCCAATGGCACCTGTACACCAAGGGTTATACCTACCGAACTCATTGGCAATAAAAAACGCAGTTCCTTGCTGGGTTCCGATTCGTTTGGCGGGTTTGTGTAATTGTAAGAATATTCATTAACGTAATCAATTTCTTTTTCAGAAGTTGTCATGACTGCAAGCGCATTGATACCGTTTTCGGTGTACTCAGTAATTTCCGAATGCTTGGGAGCCCAATTTTGCAGGTAGGCTGTGGCCTCAAAGAACAACGTACATTTACCTAACGCATAAGTAAGCCCTACGCCCGAATGAAAACCAATGCTTAAACCACCGGTAAATTTCTGTACGTAGTGTGATTCCTGTGAATCGCCCATGGAATGCTCATGGTAATCTACATTAAGCGTACCCTCTGTAAAAGCATTTAACACGATCCCTGTTTTTATATACGTTCTCAATTTTTTTTCGCCAAAATTTACACGAACGGCCGGCACACACCGCAATGCATTTGCCTTAATCCTGAATTCTTCCAGGTAATGGTATTCCATGGCGGTTGCCGCATCAGAATATACAGTGCCGTAAAAACCCCGAAAATAATTTATGCCGAGTTCCAATCCGACATTGCTCCGGATCATATAGCCCACATAAGCACCTGAAGAAAGCCCTTTTCCCAATGAAAAAGCAGTGCTTTTATACGTGTCAACATTATTCTCCAGGTTGGCCGAATAAAGTACGCCTTCCATGCGGCAAATGCCCATGCCGTATGTTAAGTTCAAACCTGCGTACATTTTTTGTGCATCGGCTTTGTTAATTGTTGTGACAAATGCCGTTAAGATTATTATAAAAATAAAAATTGTTTTCATGGGTTAAGGTTATTCAGTTTTGCCAAATGAAAAATGGATGCCGATGTTAATGTTTATTGAACTAAATGGAAAATAAACCTTTGTTTGTTTGTCAGGCTCATTGGTATTGGTTGAGCCATCATCCGTATATTCGTCCACGTATTCCGTTTCTTTTTGATAGGTAGTGAGTGAACCCAGTTCATTCTGGCCATCAATGGTGTATTTAATCAATTCACTTCTTTTGGGAGCCCATTCCTGGTAAAATCCTCCAACCTCGGCAAATATACCTAAGGTATTTGTGAACATATATGTTACACCTAACGATCCATGCACACCAAATGCCATCCCGCCTGTGTATTCTGTTATCCTGTAGTCGGTTTGCGTTACACCAAACGCTGAAAAAGAATCTTCGTTTTCATCGGTCAGTTTGTTCCCAATACCCAACACGATTCCTGCTTTTGCATAACCGGTCAATTTCTTTTCGCCAAAGCTCAGGCGCACGGCTGGCATGAGCCGCATGGTTTTTCCATATGAACGGTTAAGGTATTTCGTGTTGAAATTAAAAAAGCTGTTTCGGTTTTCGGATATAAATTCAAACGTACTCCCTTTAACATACGAATAACCCAGTTCAACACCGAAACCGTTTTTAATCATATACCCGGCATACAAACCAGCACTTGTTCCTTGCCCGTACGAATAATGTTTAGCGGTGTAGGTGTTGTTTACATTGGTGCCATCATCAACCGAGACATAATCCTGGCTGGTGTTGCGTGCAGCCCCCAGGCCATAGCCGCCACCCACCCCGGTATAAAAACCCTGGCTGTTTACCAGCATGGGCAAGGCAATTAGCCATAATATCCAAAAGATTTTCGCGTGTTTCATACATAGGTTTTTATGAAAATAGGTCTTTTTAGTTTGGACCTTAACGCAAGAAACGGGTAGTTATTGTACATGGAGCTGTTTATGCCGTTTAAACACGGTGCGTTCATAAGATTATAATTACATGCAACTCATGGCAGCCAGGTAAATGCTGTACAATTGTTTATTCAGGGTAAGACACTGTATATAAAATTTTGTAATTTGGAAAACCAAAGCAGCCAAATTTAAATTCCTTTCGAAAATTGAATTTATGTTGCTAAAGCGTTACTGCGCAAATACCCTTGTATACATAATGGGATAAAAAACGGCTATTGGTGCCTGCTGAAAGCATTGTACAATTAATT
>DASPJQ010000072.1:0-1237 GCA_035628535.1 Flavobacteriales bacterium
GAAAAACAAATTGAAGAATTTAAGAAACAACTGAATGAACTTCAAAAAAACAGCAAATTGCTGAAGGAAGAAGTAACCGCTGAGGAGATTGCCGAGGTTGTTTCAAAATGGGTGGGTGTACCTGTTCACAAAATGCTCGAAAGTGAACGCGAGAAGTTGCTGCGGCTGGAAGAAGAGTTGCACAAACGCGTAATTGGCCAGGAAGACGCCATACAGGCCGTGGCTGATGCTATACGAAGAAGCCGGGCCGGTTTGCAGGACAAACGTAAACCCATTGGCTCGTTCATTTTTATTGGTACAACCGGTGTAGGTAAAACTGAACTGGCAAAAGCGCTGAGCGAGTTTTTATTCAACGATGAAAACGCTATGACGCGCATTGACATGAGTGAATACCAGGAAAAACATGCTGTATCGAGGTTGGTTGGAGCCCCTCCGGGATATGTTGGGTATGACGAAGGCGGGCAATTGACCGAAGCCGTAAGGCGAAAACCGTATTCGGTTGTGCTGCTTGACGAAATTGAAAAAGCACATCCTGATGTGTTCAATATACTTTTACAGGTGCTGGATGACGGACGTCTGACCGATAACAAAGGACGCGTAGCCAATTTTAAGAACACCATAATCATCATGACATCAAACCTGGGATCACATATAATACAGGAAAAACTTGAAAAACTGGATGCCAGAAACCGCGAACGCATACTGGAAGATACCAAAACAGAAGTACTGGATTTATTGCGGCAGAGTTTACGTCCTGAATTTTATAACCGAATTGACGAAGTGGTTATGTTTACACCCCTAACCGCCAGGGAACTTGAATCCATTGTGCGCATGCAATTGTTACAGGTAAATAAACTGCTTTCAGAAAACGACATGCAATTGCACATTACCCCAGAAGCCATTCAATGGCTGAGCAAAAGCGGATATGATCCTGCGTTTGGAGCAAGGCCGGTGAAGCGCCTGATCCAAAAAACAGTTTTGAATGAATTGTCCAAAAGCATTCTTGCAGGTAAAATAAAGGCAGGTGAACATGCCGTAATGGATGTAATTGATAATACTGTTGTATTCAGGCAACCCATTAAACAGGAAGAAGAAGTGCCCTTTAGTTCAGCCAACCTTAACTAATTCGTAAAAGTGAAAAATTTGCCTTTAATTGCTGATATCAGCAATTAAAGGAACGGTACATAATTAATGAGGAACAGTGCCCGGTATTGGATATATTTGCCTAAATTTGCAC
>DASPJQ010000073.1:0-3663 GCA_035628535.1 Flavobacteriales bacterium
TAGCGGGTTTTGACGAAACGGCAAAAAAAAATGATGAAAAAAGGGAAGCTCAAGCTTCCCTTTTTTATTCAAAGTCAAAGCATTAAACTATTTGTTGGCTTCGTCTATTTTTTCCTTGTGGTTCTTGTTTGAAAAGTAAACCTTGGTAAAGTCACGGTACTCCATGGCGTTTATAGGCATATTGCGCACATTGCGCTGAAGCAGGCGAATAAAGTTGTCATAGTAAATTGGCATAACAACAGCCTCATCAATGATCATTTGATCAAGCTGCGCATAAATATTGTTGCGTTTTGTTTCGTCAATTTCTACCAGCGCTTTGCGCAATAAAGTATCATAAACAGGATTTATGTAACGTGATGAATTGGGAAACGAACGTTGGTCCATTTCGGACGGAACACCCGATCCTTCAAACAATGACAGGAAATTTTCGGGATCCGGGTAATCGGCAATCCACGAAATGCGCCAGAAATTTGATTTACCATGTTCAAGCCTGTTTAAATGCTCGGGCAGGGGTAAAATATCCATGTTCACTTTAATGCCAAGGTTCTCGCGCAGCATGTTCTGAATGGCTTCGGCCACAACCTTGTTGGTGCTTCCGCCACTGTTAAGCTGCAACGTAACTTCAGGAAAGCCACGCCCATTGGGAAACCCCGCCTGGGCCATTAGGCTTTTGGCTTTGTTCACGTCATAGGTAAAGCCCTTAATGTTTTGATAAGCCGAGTACCCGGGGAATGGGGGAACAAAGCCGTATAGAGCCGGTTCGCCTTCGCCCTGTAAAACAAATTCGCATATTTTTTGCCGGTCAATGGCGTAATTGAATGCCTGGCGTATGCGCTTGTCTTTAAACATATCGCTGTTGCACAGGAAGCAATAATATTGGGTACTGAGTGAGTTTACCGACTGCAATTCAAAATCAATGTTACCACCGTTTTTGGCCTGGTCAAAGTTGGTGAGGATGTTCGGTATTTCATCAACCGGTAATTTCCATACCATGTCAAGGGCCCGCTTGCGGAATTCCATGAGCTCGGTTTTTTTCTCCTTTATGAACGTGATTTTTACTCCGTTCAGGTATGGTAGTTGATTGCCGTATTCGTCTTTCATCCAATAGTTATCATTACGTGTCAAAATCACATAGCCCTCTTTTATAAGTTTTACTTTAAAAGGTCCTGTACCTACACATTTGGTACGCATATCATCGCCATATTTTTTTACGGCCTCTTCAGGGTAAATGAAACAGGCCGGATGGGTAAGTATTTTGGTAAAACCTGCAAATGAATAATTCAATTCAATGGTGAGGGTATAATCATCTACAACCTTCACACCCGGCACTCCGCCTTTAAGGGGCTTCTTTTCCTCGGTGCTTTTAAAATATTCGGGAGCGCCCTTTACGCGTTTTTGAAATAAATAATACAATTGGTTGGTACCGCTGAACGAGCAAAGGCGATCAAAACAATATTTAAAATCTTTTGCTTTTAACTCGCGGCCCTTTCCGTCTTTGAAACACTCGTCATCATGAAACATTACACCTTTGCGCACTTTAAGGGTGAACACGGTAGCATTTTCATTAGGTGTAACGCTTTCACAAAGCCCCGGAACGGTGTTCAGGGTTGCAGGATCAAATTTAAGAGGGCCTTCATAAATCTGGTAAGCAACACGGGCTGAAGGCGCATCAATTATGCTCAACGGGTAAAGACTTTTGAAATCTTCGAATTCATTTACTTTGAAAACACCACCGTACTCAACGGGGCCTTTGGCCACGCGGTGGGTAGCAGTGCTTCCTCCAGCCGGCTTATCATCACCGCATGCATTCAACAAGAGCAGTGCTGATACAAAATATACTAATCTTTTCATCGTTAAATTGCGAAATTCTAAATTGGGTGGGAATACAAATATAAGTAAATATGCCAATGACCGCAGAATTTTACAGGAAACGGCATTTTTTTCACATTAATCGAGTTTCAGCACGGCCATAAAGGCTTGCTGTGGTATTTCAACCCGCCCAACCTGCCTCATGCGTTTTTTACCCTCTTTTTGCTTTTCCAGAAGTTTTCGTTTACGCGATATATCGCCACCGTAACACTTGGCGGTCACGTCTTTTCTAAGGGCCTTAATGGTTTCGCGGGCAATAATTTTAGCGCCAACGGCAGCCTGAATGGGAATTTCAAACTGTTGGCGCGGAATAAGCTCTTTTAATTTTTCGCACATTTTTTTGCCCAGGTCATAAGCATTGCTGCGGTGAATAAGGGCGCTAAGCGCATCAACCTGTTCGTGATTGAGCAAAATGTCCATTTTTACCAATTCGCTTTCTTTATAACCAATGGGGTAATAGTCAAACGATGCATACCCCTTGCTGATGGTTTTAAGTTTATCGTAAAAATTGAAAATTACCTCTCCCAGTGGCATCTCAAAAACCATTTCCACGCGGTCGGTTGTAAGGTAATTTTGAGAAATAAGAATGCCTCGTTTATTGATACACAGCGTCATTACGGGGCCGGTAAATTCGGCTTTGGTAATAACAGTACCTTTGATATAGGGTTCTTCAACTTTTTCCAAAAAGGCCGGATCGGGCAATTCACTGGGATTATTGACCTGTTTTACTTCGCCCTTTGCTTCATATGCCAGGTATGATACGTTGGGAACCGTTGTAATAACCGTCATATTAAATTCGCGTTCCAGGCGTTCCTGCACAATTTCCATGTGTAACAAACCAAGGAAACCGCAACGGAACCCGAAACCCAGGGCTGCCGAAGATTCAGGCTCAAATACCAGTGAAGCGTCATTCAACTGCAGCTTTTCCATGGAAGCGCGTAATTCCTCGTAATCTTCGGTATCAACCGGATAAATGCCTGCAAAAACCATGGGTTTTACATCTTCAAAACCTTTAATGGCTTCTTCACACGGGTTGGCAACAGTTGTAATGGTATCACCCACTTTTACTTCGCGGGCATTTTTTATACCTGAAATAATATAACCCACATCGCCCGTTGCGATTTCAGTTTTTGGAACAAGGTCAAGTTTTAAAATACCCACTTCATCGGCTATGTATTCGCGCCCGGTATTCACGAATTTTACCTTATCGTTCTTGGCAATTTTGCCGTTTACCACCTTGAAATAGGCAATAATACCTCTAAATGAATTGAATTCCGAGTCAAAGATCAATGCCTGCAAAGAGGCATTTGGGTCGCCTTTTGGCGGGGGAACCTGTTCAACAATGGCCTCCAGAATTTTGTCTACACCCTGCCCGGTTTTTCCACTGGCCGGTAAAATTTCCTCGCGTTTACATCCAACAAGGTCCACAATCTGGTCCTTTACCTCTTCGGGCATGGCGCTGGGCAAATCCATTTTGTTCAGGATGGGGATGATGGTAAGATCATTGCCTATGGCCAGGTAAAGGTTTGAAATGGTTTGCGCCTGTATGCCCTGGGTTGCGTCAACAATTAAAAGGGCGCCTTCGCAGGCTGCAATGGAACGTGAAACTTCGTAGGAAAAGTCAACATGGCCTGGTGTGTCAATGAGGTTAAGAACATATTTTTCGCCTTTGTAAACATAGTCCATTTGAATGGCGTGGCTCTTGATGGTAATACCGCGTTCGCGTTCAAGGTCCATGTCATCAAGGGTTTGGGTCGTTAATTGCCGGTCACTAATGGTATTGGTAATTTGCAG
>DASPJQ010000074.1:0-3512 GCA_035628535.1 Flavobacteriales bacterium
TGCAAAGGCGCTTAAAGTTGCTACGCCAATTAACATAAAGTCCATTTGGCCGTAGGTTTTGTAAATTTGCGATGAATAAACACCAAGGCGTGATATGTCAATGAAACAGGCCAGCACAACCCCGGTTGCAATAAAACCTTCTTTTGACAAACCGGCACGCATTAAAAAAGCGCTGCGCAGGGCACCCTGATTACCGCTAAGGCCTCCAAAAAATCCGCTAAGCAAACCACCCAATGGTAAATATTTTTTATCAATGGCCATTTTTTTCAACGTGGGTATCAACTCAAACAGGGCAAAAAATGCCAGCAATACAGCAATGGTGAGTTTAACAGGAGCTACCGCAAAAACCTTTTCATTCATGGTGTATGTGTATAAAGGAGGCATTTTTCCAATTGTATACAACAACCATGCACCCAAAAGTGCTGCCGCAACCGAGGGTATGCCAAAACGAATAAGAATTTGTTTGTTGGCATGCTTCCCTACCAAAAACAATTTAAACACATTGTTTAAAAAATGCACTATGGCCGTTAAAGCAATGGCCAGGTCAATGGGAAAAAACAAGGCGAAAACCGGTGTCATTAACGTACCAAGGCCAAACCCCGAGAACAAGGTAAGCCCCGAGCCGATTAAAGCGCAAGAGCATATAATGATATATTCAAATGCGTAATCGCTCATCTATCCGGTTTTTTACAGAACGAAAGAAATGAGTAAAAGGCGCCTTGGCCTGATGAGAAGGTTAAAATTACTGGCAATAGAAATTGAATCATTTATTGCCCTAAGATACAATTTAAATTAGTTTCAGGCTTCCTGTTTTTCCAAAAGATTTTTGAGCCCCTGCATAGCTATATCCCAGTGTTCCCAGGCTTTTTCGTTGTTTGGCCCACCGCTTTTGTTTTCCTGGATAATGGTGAGTTCGGTGGCTTTGCCGTTCAATTGTAATTCGTACGAATACCATGAATAATTTTCGGGCTTATCGGGCAGGCCGCTGCGATTGCTCCAATGCGTGAAAGTAATTTTTTTTTCAGGATCAATGTGTACAATTTTACCTTTGTCAAAATATTCCTGGCCTTCCCATACACCGCTCCAGGTAATGTCACTCCCTTCTTCCCATTCGCTTATTACATTGGAGTCAAAAAAATACTCTTTAATTAGATCGGGGTTGGTCAATGCTTCCCAAACGCGGCTTGGCAAAGCGTGAATAACGTACATTTTTTTTAGCAGGTGTTCCATAATTTCTTTTTGCATGAAATTAATTTAGTTAATGCAATATGCTGTATATGATTTATTGGAATGCTTACAGGATTCACACATGTTTAAAACAGGAAAAAAATGTTAAATGAAAACGCATTCCCTCATTGGGAAAAAGCATGTTTTAAATGCGGCTGCCAATCAATGAAATAAATTACAGGTATGTTATTTGACTTGCTTCCGTGAATGAAAAAAGGAAGCGATGATGAGGAAGACTATGGTTTTACCGATAATGCTTGTGGCAGTATTGGCAGTATGCGCTGGCGAAGTAAAGGCACAATGCCAGAATAAAACAAACGGTTCAAAACATACCTGGCACAAATCTGTTGAAGGAACATGGAAAGGTAAATGCAACGGATTGGAATATACGTACAGAATCAGCAATGGGAAATTAAGGCAGCAGTTTAACGGAGGCGAATGGACAGATGTTGCCGACTCAGTTTGGTATGATTACAGCGGTAAACGATTCCGGTATATAAACAGTGCAGTTAGTTCTACTAACGATGGCGTTAACTGGAGCCCTGTATCAGGTTCATACTGGTTAAGCAGTAACGGATACTGGTACAGGCTTGACAAGAACGAAGAAATATGGTGGGACAAGTTTGATAAAATGGAAAAAATGGATTATTAATCCAAATATAAATACACAACATGAAAAAGTGGACGATTCTTTTATTGGCGCTATCCGGAACAATAACCGGCAGCGCAAATTTTTCAGGTAAACGGTACAACGAAACAACACCTGCAACACTTCAACAGGACAAACACAACTGGCGCAAGTCGGGCAGTGGTACATGGACCGGTAAATATAACGGTGAAGAATACATATTCAAAATGAAAAGCGGACAACTTATGCAGCAACGCAACGGTGGAGATTGGACAGAAGTGTCGGACGGGGTATGGTATGATTATAACGGGAACCGTTACCGTTACCGCAATAACATGGTTTCGTCAAGCAGCGATGGTACCAATTGGACCAATGTTGATGGGGGCTATTGGCAGGGAAATAATGGTTATTGGTACAAAATGGATAAAAATGGTACCCTTTGGTGGGACTATTTGTCAAGATAAAAAACTGCGATGTAGAAATAAAACTAAAAAACTAACTTATGAAAAAGGGGATTATTTTATTACTGGGTATTTTGATAAGCCTGAATTTTGCTTTTGAAATGAGAACAGGGCCTGCCAAAAGTGTTGTTAAGGTATTGCAACGCGACTGGGTACGTGCTGATAAAGGCTATTGGCGAGGCAAGAAAGAAAACGATATTGTTTATTACAGGCTTGATGCCGATGGCCGGGTATACTGGTCGGCCGATGCAAAAACATGGAGTCAACTGGCCAGTGCAACGTGGATGGATTATGATGGTAAATGGTACAAGGTGCACAACAACTTGTTTTTTATGAGCGATGACAGCGGTAAAACCTGGGGCAGTGTACCCGGGGCAGCCTGGCGCGGTGGTGACGGGCGCTGGTACAAGTTTGACGACCATTGGAACGTTTGGGTTGAGAAATAATTGGTAAAATTAAGGATGCGCTATATATTAACCAACGTTTTTTGAAACAGGGGACGTTTTACTGGTTTTTGGTTGCGGGTTGGTAATTGTTTATGGACTAACCCCGCCCATAAAGTATAACCTGTTTTCATCGTAGAATTACCGTTATTAGCGCTCATCGCATTTGAACCAAATAACCCCAAGCTGGAAAGAATTTATGCTGTCAAAAAAAATGCGAGGGCCGGGAAAAAAAGCCACCAAAGCTTAAAAAAATGTTTTCAAAATCCGTACGCGTTTTATTTTTGCATATGTTTTAAGATATTTAACTAATTGGTATGAAGGTAGTTAATTGATGTTTGTGTATAACCGTACGATTGAGCTAACAGATTGGTATACGATTTGTTATACTTTAAGGCGAACTAAATTTAAACCTTATATGAAGACATTATTTTACGCTGTTTTTTTAAGTTTGTTTACCCTGACTGCATCCGCGCAAACCCATGACTGGAAAAAGTCGGAAACGCAGGAGTGGAAAGTAAAAAAAGACAACAAGGTATTGAGTTATAAAATTGATACCGATTGTGTTGTTTGGTCAAGCGTTGATGAAAAAAAATGGGAAGCTGTGCCGAAAAATATGTGGACTGATTTTGAAGGAAACGTTTACAGGGTGCAAAGCAAAATGTTTTTTATCAGCACTGATGGCGGGCAAACCTGGGACAATACGCCTAATGCCACCTGGCACGGTGGTGACGGTATGTGGTACAAATTTGA
>DASPJQ010000075.1:0-8486 GCA_035628535.1 Flavobacteriales bacterium
CAATTAATAAATTACCTCAGGGCAACCGGGATTGAAAAGGGCCTTTTGCTTAATTTTGGGCAATAGGCCATCAATATAAGGTTATAAACATAACTTGATTATCAAATTCTTAAATAATTTATTTACCGTATTTCTACGCACAATTTAGTCAAAGGTAATTTTTAGCTTTAGTATCCCATTGCCAATTAGCCATTGTTTAACCGAGTATTTATATTAATAGTCACAGTTTATACTGCCGGTGGGAGAATTACCCATGCGCAGCATACCCCTTTGTATAATCCTAATCCCCCAATTAAATATGGGGCAAAAAAACCAATTACTCCGACTTTTGAGGATAAAGCTAAGTCTACACCCATATTTCCCAACTATGGGGATTCCATACGGGCGACCGCACGGTATTATATGAATCCTGATAAAACCCCTGTTATTACGCGAGGCAATTATATTCTTGAATATTCTTCGGGTATTAATACTAATAACAATGTTAACGACCCGGACTATAAAACAGGAGCAACAATTGAAGACAGGCAAAAAGCCAATTTAGCGTATATTCAGCAACAGGAGCTGGAACGGCAAAAACAATACGCGGAGCTTGAAAAAATACTTAATGAGGAACAGCAAGAATTTAAAAACAGTAAATCAACTAATTTTAATCCTTTTACTTCGCCTCAGTTTTTAGAGGCAACGAAATCATACAGGTGCAAACAGAAGATTGGGAAATAAATATGTAGATAAAATAATTTCAGTCGTTCTTCAAGGGTTAAACGCTAATCAAGATAAAACGACTACACTGCCAAAGACTGAGGAAAATCCGGATACTAAATAGAGTGTTATGAAAAATATAATCATACTTTTTTTGTTATTTATATGTGATTTGGTTAGTGCGCAGGAAATTATCGTTAATTATGGTGACACAAATTATATGATTGAAGTTGATTCTGGTAGATATTACCGCATAAAAGCATTTGATTTAAAGCCTTCCCTGCCTGATGGTCTTTATAAAGTGCGTAAAAAATTCCGAGACGAAGGAGATGATAGAACATACCTTTATACTGTAGCGACTTATAAAAATGGGGTTAAGGAAGGTTATGTATTTGAATATTTAAATTTTAATGGAAATCGGTTTAAAATTCTTCATATAAAAATGGAGTACTTGAAGGAAACTGGAAAGAGATTTTTATGGATGGTACTGATTCTATTGTTTCTGCAACTGGTTTATATGTTAACGGAAAAAAAGAAGGCATGTGGCTGAACTATCAAATTCATCAAAGAAAGAAATATAAATCAAGAAAAATGGTATATTACAGGGTAATTGAATCAATTGAAAATTACAAAAATGACCTCCAGGATGGAATTACTTACAAATTTGGTACTTATGGAGTATTGGTTTGCACAGAAGAATATAAGGAAGGGAAATTAATTAATAAGGTATTTCAAAATAATGCCGAGAATAAGGAGTGAAATCTGCTAAAACAGGTTAAGTTTTTACCTTGGCAATTAATAAACCTTCCCAAATAAATTCTAGCAGAGTCATATTTAATCCCTTCAAATTGGAGAAATCAATATTTCGTAAAATTTATTGATAAATCCTTCTGAATAGAATGAAAACAAAGCGTTTTTTACCAGCCATAATCACTTTTGTTGCTTACTGGCCGTTGGCAGGCATTATGTCGTTAATTACCCATTCAATGGCTTGGAACAATGGTCCAGAAGGAATAGGCCAAACAATTCTCTATTATTTTACTAAATTATTATATCCACTACCAGGCGGTTTGATTATAAATTGTTTGTTTATAACGTTCGTGGTTTTTCTCATTACTTTAGGTGTATATCAAATTGCCCGTAACTCAACCAAAAAGTGATGGAATAGAAAAATTAAGTATCTTTTTTTTAATGAAATATTTAGGAATACAAAATTTATTTTAGATAAATATTAATATGAGTCTAAAAATTTTTACTAGCCTTACTTTTTTTTGCTTGTTGGATGCAAAATAAATAATTTCAACTATATTAGAAAAAGGATTGAAAAAGGAAATCTTTGGATTACAAATTCAATGGTTAAATGTTCGGATTCTTTTTTACGCCAAAATCAAAAAAGCAATTTCAATAAAAAAAACCGTTTTGTTCTTATAAAAATTCTAGATTCTACCAGTTGGGCTGTTATACTGATGGCATAAATGAGTTTATTATGATGCCCGTTAAATATACAGACTTAATTATTCAAAAAGATTCAACTGAAGGATTTAAATCTTTTAAATAAAATAACGTTTTTTTTTACAAAAAAAGCCCTCTCTAACAGAACTGCCGCGGTGATTGAGTTAAAAAAAAAGTCAAACACTTCCGATTCAAAAAAATGATTCAAAATGATATTTAAAAAAATATACATATTTGCTTTTTTTGGACTCATGACGTTTAATGTGTTCTCACAACAAAAAGCGTACTGGTTTTTAATACCCAAAAACCCATATCGGGACACTATAAGAGGAATGAAGTTCCATGCTGAATACGAGTTTTCTTATACTAGAATTTATATTAAGGACAGTTGCTTCCAGGAAAAAGGCATATGGTGGCGAGACTCAGATACGGAAACATCGGAAGTTTTTAAAATTAAAAACGGTAACTGGTTTATAAAAATAAAAGGCCGGTGGAGAAAAATACAACCTAAAAAATACCGGTCATGAAAAAGTAAGCGGGGTTGATTGTATTAAATTTGAATTAAACTCAATTGTGAAGAATCGTAATTACCCCTATCTTACTTTTTGGTTTTCGCCTAAATTTGGCATTATACAGCAGGAAAATGAAGCAATAAGGTTAATAAGAGAAGATTTTAGATGATTAATAAAATTAGATTGGCTTTGCTAATGTTTAACCGGTAATTTCCATTTTGGCTTACCTTTTCCAATTTGAAACTATTCCCCAAATTCCTTATTAAGGTAAAGTTTGATTATTAAAACTTTACAAAAAGGCATGTGGCTTGGACTCATCAAATTAATGATTTAAACACATGTTTTATGAAAACAGAAGAGAAATCCAATGGATTGAGGGGATTGTTTGCAGGTTTTGTTCTGCTATTTGTGGTTGCATGTTTTGGTTTGTTCTCATGTAACAAAGACGATGATACAAAATCAGGCCGCATGACCCTAAAAATGACTGACGCGCCTGCTTTGTACTCGCAGGTAAATGTTGACATAGTTGGTGCCGAGATATACCGCCAGAACCATGGCTGGGTGGCCTTACACATTAACCAGGGCGTGTATAACCTGCTGGAATTGCAAAACAACGCCACAGTTGTGCTGGCAAGCGGTGAACAAATTCCAACGGGAAGAATTTCACAGTTGCGGTTAATCTTGGGCAATGGTAATACACTAATGACACTTGACGGAACTGTTCACTCCATGAAAGTTCCCAGCGGATCACAATCGGGCTTAAAGGTTAATATTGACCAGGACATACATGCAAACGACTATATTGAAGTGGTGCTGGACTTTGATGCCAATGCTTCGGTAGTGGTGGAAGGTAACGGAAGCTATAGCCTGAAACCCGTAATCAAAGTGGTTTCGGTTAACTACCTGGAATAAGAAATTAAAAACAGCATGCTGAAGGGATGTAATGCCATCTCTTCAGCATTTTTATTGGTTATAAATTGAGTGTGACATAAGGTGTACTATAACACGGCTGCAATCTGTGTTTAGTTCAATTAAACACAAGTTACTGACAATCAGTTATTTTAAAAACCATACTGCAGCCATTAATCGTTAAATTTATTTAGGATATCAACCTTTTACGACCGAAAATCGTTTACTTTTGGCTCCCCATTTGTAATTGAACAATGAAAAAAAGGATTTTTATCACGTTTGGTTTCCTCTTAATAGCTCTTACCGCCTTAACGTTTTTAACCAACCGCACGTCCGGCAACGGAAAAAAAGAGAAAGAAGTTGCTGAAATGAAAGATACCGGGCGGTCGGAAATACCCGCTGTTCAATTGACCAACGCTTCGGGGCCCGTCCTTCGCATTAACGATACCCTTACTGATATTGCCAATTTTATTGCCGGTAAAAAAGAATTTAAAACACAGGTTGTGCAGGACCTGGTAAAGGACAGCGCCTGGATCAAATATGCAGGCAAAACCAATCAAAACTGGTTAAGACTTGACACCAACCGCCATGAATCGGTCACCAATTGGGTAAACAAACAATTGGCGGAAGTAAGCAAAGAAAATTACAATTTGTTTTATCCGTTTTCGGGTCCTGATTTTTTAAATGCCGATTTGTTTTTTCCCGGGGCTGATACGGTAACCATGTTTGGCCTTGAACCGGTTGGAAGCCTTCCTCCTGTTAAGGAAGAATGGTTCAAAGATTCGCTCCACCGGTACCTCTCAGGCATTAAAGTTTCGCTTAACGACATTCTCAACCTGAGTTTTTTCAAAACAAAAGACATGTTCAGCGATTTGCGTGCAAAGGAGCTAAACGGCACCACCCACCTTCTTTTGTGGTTTGCCGCCCGCAGGGGTTATTCGGTTTCGCATGTTAAGCACATTGCCCTTGGACATGACGGGAAAATAGTTTGGAAAACCAAAGCTGATACCGCTTATGCAAAATCGCCCATAAGAGGAATTGAAATTGCGGTGGTAAAAAACAACCGCAGCAAAATTGTACGGTATTTCTCGGCCGATATAAGCAACCACGGCTTTAAAAAGAACAAGCGGCTGGGTGTATTCCTGAACGAATATAATTTTACCAATACCATGGTAAAAAGCGCTTCTTACCTGATGCATGCTGCCAATTTTACCAGCGTAAGGAACCTTATTTTAAACCGCACAACCCATTTGTTGCAGGACGATACAGGAATTCCCTACAGGTGCATTGATGATTCAAACGAATGGGACCTGACGCTTTTCGGCACGTATGAAAAGCCCATTAATTTATTCCACATGAATTACCAGGACGATTTGCGCAAGGCTTACGATTCATTGGAAATTAAACCGCTCACTTTCGGCATTGGTTACAAATACCGTAAAAACGAATCCACCTGGATGCTGGTATCAAAAGCCGATAAAAAATTAACGGCCAACAATAAGTAATCGTCTTCTGCCGTTTGAAACGTATGCGTTTTGCATGGGTAGTACTTGTTTTTCTTCCGTTTATAGCCACAGGGCAGGTTAAGCAAAATGCCGCCAATTATTTTTATTATTCACCGGGCGTATTGCGTGACCTTGGTTTTTTGGGCAATGTACATGAGCTGGCCGCATTTTTTGATTTGAAAAAAGGCGACAGGATTGCTGACATAGGCGGTGGTGATGGCACGTACAGCTGCATCTTATCATTGATGTTTGACAGCTTGCATTTCACGGTAGAAGACATTAATAAAAAGGCGTTGAATAAAAAAAAGCTTTCCAAAAATGTGGCGCGGTATTCGAAATTGCGCAAAGCGCCCCAAAATTGCACCTTTGATTGCGTGACAGGGACCCTCACGTCAACCAATTTACCTGACAGTTCATACAATGTATTGTTTTTAAAATCATCATTTCATGAATTCGGTTTTGCTGAAGAAATGATAGCCGATATGGGTAAAAAACTAAAGCGCGAAGGCAAAATTATCATGATGGACGCTTTTTCAACCAGTGATAAAAGTGTTTATTGCAGCGATGGTCACCGCGGGTATACCATTAAGGAAGCTTGCATTCTCATGGAACATCATGATTTTCATTTAACCGCTATGCGAAGTCCGGCAGGGGCCGTGCCGAATTATGCCAACACGTTGATTTTTGAACGCAACGGTGAAAAATCAAAAAAATTCATCCGCGGCCTTTACGGAACATCGCAGCTTGAAAACCAGATCAAACGTTTGTCGTTACCGGTTTTTGCCAACGATTCGTTAAATGTAAAACTGTTCGGTGACTCCATTAAAATGCAATTGGATCCGTTGCAGGCAAATTACACCTGTTTTGAAAGTTGGCTAATTGGTTTTGGCGTTGTGTATTTTGAAAACAAAAATTTTGCTGCAGCAACAAATGTCTTTTCATTGGTAAAAGACGTTTATCCCCAAAGTTACCAGGCGCATTATTGGTTGGGGCGAAGTTATTTCGAACAAAAAAAATTAAACCGGGCGTATACGCATTACCTGAAAGCGCTTGCATTGAATAATTCACACTCCGATGCGTTAGCTGGTGTAAAAGAATGCCGAAAAAAAATGGGAATCCCCGAACCGGCTGTGAGCCGGAAGTAGGTGCTTAATGTACCGGTATAGCAGTGTATCAGGCAGTGCCCCGTACACCGATATACCAATAACTACCTGTCACCAACAGCAATGCATGGAATCTTTCCATTTTTGTTTTTCTTCCTCACTCATGTTGGCCCACTTATCGTTCCATTTGCTTTTCCAGTAGCGGTGGCGGCCACCACGGCAACCACCCCAACAACCGCCACCTCCGCCTTTTCCAAAGGCCACCCATCCAAACATACAAACCAATAACAGGAGGCCGGCCGTTTGCCAAAAAGTAATTACAGGTCCGTTAAATATGAGCGGAATAAGCCAGTTCCACAAACTCATGAGCGCATAAATATAGAGACCGCCAAGTACGGCACCTCCAACAATGCCCACTAAAATCCATAGTCCAATGTTTTTTTTCATAGTTACTTTCTTGTTTATTTTTGTGTCCCGTACAGGGTTGGTTGGAAACGGATTGGTTAGTTTTATTTTATTTTTTTCGCTTGTCAAAAATGCCCGGCTGCTTTGTTTTTCACCTGGTAACCATCAGGCCGTAAGCAGCAAATTAGTCGTTTTTATATTCTTTGTACACTTCCTTCAACTTTTTTTGAAGCGCTTTTACCGCATAATGCTTGCGTGACAACAATGTTTTGAGAGGCACCCCTGTTTCTTCTTCCATTTCTTTAAAGCTTTTATCACCTAACTCATGCTGAACAAAAACCCATTGCTGCTCTTCCGGTAATTCATCTATGGCCTTTTCCAATTCATCTTTTATAAACGAGTTGAACATGTCGGCATCGGCCAATCCCCTGGTGTCGGGTAAAATTTCATGCAGGTAAAGCGGTGTATCATCATCGCCATCTTTCGATTGCATGTTAATTTCAGCGCTTGCAAATTTCATGTCCTTTCGCAAATTCTCCCGTACTTTATTACGGGTAACACCTACCAGCCATGCCGAAACGTTTTGGATGGGGTTGTTGGCAATAAGGTTTTCGTAAAGCACACCAAACACTTCCTGCACTACATCGGCAACGCGGTTCTTATCGCGTATTTTTTTTCGCGCCAGGTTGGTTACTTTAAGTTTGTTTTCTGCGTAAACCTTATCAAATTCTATGGTCACTGTATTCACTGTTATGGTTGTATACCTGTTAAGTGCAACCAGGTTTTAAAATATTTTACGGAATATAGAATTTCTTTGAAAGCCAAAGCCTTAAAACCTGGTAAACAGGCTGGTTTTAGCCAGTTAAAGAGGATTTAGCCAGGCTTAAAAAAAAATCCCCTCGCAGGCGCGAAAGGGATTCCAGTTTTTTTCCTAAAAAGTGTATTAGTTTATTTTTTCGGCCAATTCAGCACCGGCCTTGAACTTCACAACTTTTTTAGCGGCAATTTTAATTTCTTTTCCGGTTTGCGGATTGCGGCCTTTACGCGCAGCACGTTTCGAAATTGAAAACGATCCGAAACCTACTAGCGCAACACGGTCGCCTTTTTTAAGCGACTTTGACATCACATCAATTGTAGAATCCAATGCCCTTTTTGCCTCAGCCTTTGAAAGGCCCGATTCAGCCGCAACAGCGTCAATTAATTCAGCTTTGTTCATGTTATTTGGTTTTAAAGTTTTGCCACAAATATATTGTAGCCCCGTCAATGAAACAGGTTTTGCAGAAAGTATTTGCGCGATTTGTTGAAAATTCAGGATTTTTGTTGAAAAGCCTTCGGTAAAGTCGGGCAAAACATTGATTTTACTGGTACTTCAGCGTTTTTGCCAAAATAAGATTTCGGGTTATGCATGGTAAAAAAAACCGTATCATTGAGTAACGAATAATTAAGCCAATGGCCAAACAAGTTCACGATCCCGGAACGGGCACGTTTGTTTCAAGCGAACGCATGGTGAACCGTGACGGTTCATTCAATGTTAAACGCATTGGCGCATTGGGACCTTTCCAGGACATGTACCATTACCTGGTAAACATCGGATGGATAAAATTCCTCATTATTGTTTTTTTAACCTATACCTTTTTGAACACCATTTTTGCCTCGGTTTACCTGGCCTGCGGTGTCGAAAATTTCAACGGAATTAAACCCGGAACAACCTTCAGCAATTTTTTAAATTGTTTTTTTTTCAGCGCCCAGTCATTGACCACTGTTGGTTATGGTAATATAAGCCCCAATTCACACTTAACCCAATTGATTGCCTCGTTTGAAGCATTAATAGGGGTCATGAGCTTTGCCCTTATTACAGGTTTGTTTTACGGAAGGTTCTCCAAACCAAAGGCCCGCAT
>DASPJQ010000076.1:0-3406 GCA_035628535.1 Flavobacteriales bacterium
CAGCATTTTATTTACCATGGAGTTTTTGCATACCAAAAAACATGCTCCCCGCATGCACCGTACCATGGTTTATTTCATGGTTTCAGTAAGCATACCCACATTCATGCCGCTTTTCGGGTATCCCCACGAAGGTGTTTTACTTATTCAGATCTACGGTCTTATTCTTTCAATTTGTTGTATAACCACAGGTATTGTCGTGTTCCGCAAAGGTTTCAGGCCCGCTAAATTTTATATTATTGGTTTTGGCGCATACATGACAGGGCTTCTCATTGTAATTGTTGGCGATTTTATTGCCATCAGCAATGAGTTTATTGCCATGTACTCGTTCCAGACCGGTGCCGCCATTGAGGCGGTAATCCTTTCATTTGCCATTGGCGATAAGCTCAACAATGCTAACAGGGAAAAAACCATTGCACAGGCAAAGGCATTGGAAGAATCGCAAAAAAATGAAAAGCTCATTCGTGAACAAAACATAACCCTTGAATTAAAAGTAAAGGAGCGCACGGCCGAGCTCAATGAGCAAAAATTGGTTGTTGAAGAAAAAAACAAAGAAATCACCGATTCCATCAATTACGCCAAGCGTATACAGGAGGCCATACTTCCTTCGCAAAAGTCACTGGGCGATTATTTACCTGGCTCATTTATTCTTTACATGCCAAAAGACATTGTTGCCGGTGATTTTTATTTCCTTGACAAAAGCAATGACCGGATAATTTTTGCTGTTGCCGACTGTACCGGTCATGGCGTTCCGGGGGCCATGGTAAGCGTGGTTTGCGCCAACGCAATGCACCGCGCCATAAACGAATTTGATTTGACCGATCCAGGCAAAATACTTGATAAAGCGCGCGAACTGGTTATTGAAACGTTTGACAAAAGCGAGAGCAATGTACGCGATGGTATGGACATTAGCCTTTGCTCATTTCATCTCAAAACCAATGAACTGTTGTGGGCAGGCGCCAACAATCCGCTTGTAATTATACGCGACCAAAAAATACATGAACTGTTACCCGATAAAATGCCTGTAGGTAAATATGAAAAGCTTGCGTCTTTCACCACGCACCGTTTTGAACTGCAAAAAAACGATGCTGTGTATGCCTATAGCGATGGGTACTGCGACCAGTTTGGCGGTCCCAAAGGAGAAAAATTCAAAGAATCAAACCTGCATAAATTATTGCTTTCGGTGCATGAACTTCCCCTGCCCGAACAAAAAAGCAGGCTACACCAATCCATAGAAAACTGGCGCGGCAGCCTTGAACAACTTGATGATATATGTATAATGGGCATGCGTATTCAATGATTTTTTAGTTAGGGCAATCGTTGTCGTCATAACGAGGCTCAGCTTTTTGCAACAGCTATCGGGGAAATGTGGCTAAAAAAGGGAGAAAGAACTTCACGGAACTAATCCCGCGAAAATCAGGTTAAACAACTGAAAATCAATTTTAAAAAATACAGCTAAGCCTCTGCCACGATTGGCATATTTAGTATATTTACACATTACCGCATAGAATTTTGCTGTCCAAAAAAAATTTCATACTAAGTATATGGCTGTTTACAGCATTACCTGTTTTTGCACAACAGTTCATAAAAAAAACAGGCGAACATAATTTTCATAATTATTCGGTGCGCGATGGGCTTGTTAATTCGGTTGTTGAAAACGTGATGCAGGACTCAAGGGGCAATTTATGGGTTGGTACCCATGGCGGCCTGAGTATTTTTAACGGAACATCTTTTGAAAACTTCACAACAACGGAAGGCCTCCCCAATAATTATATTTCCTGGGTAACCGAGGGACCTGACGGAAGAATGTGGTTGGCCACGCACAACGGCACATGTGTGTATGACGGAAAAAAATTTATAACATATAATATAAAGAACGGGCTTTACCACAACCAATGCTGGCGCGTACTGTTTGATAAAAAAGGCAACCTGTACATTGCCACATCAGGCGGAATCAACATCATGCGGAAAAACGGTAATATAGAGCCGTTCATACAGCTTGAAACAAAAAATAACGATCCGGGAACATCTGTAATTCGCGGACTATTTATGGACAAGGATGAGAACCTGTGGTTTAGTACAAACAGTGAAGTCTTCATGCGCAAAAAAAACACATCTGAAAACATCCGCATTTGCGATGGACAGGTATTTGACTATCTCCAGGACAAAGACGGAACAGTATGGTTTTGTTCATGGGGCGGTGTGTTAAGCTCGTGGAAAAACGGTAACCTTAAACAAACAGGCACTGGCACGCCCATTAACTCCATTCATCCCGACAAAGAAGGGAACATCTGGCTTGCCACATGGGACCGCGGCATATGGAAATATGACAGGAAAGACTTTTATATTTACATGTCAGATAACGGCTTGGGAATTAACTCAGTTTGGGGTCTTACGGTTGATTCGGAAGGAAACATTTGGGGAGGAACGTTTGGTGCAGGCTTGTCATGCCTGAAGAACCAAACATTTACAACATATTCGGCCAAAAGCGGACTCATCAACAATTCGGTGTCAAGCATGTGTATGGCACCCAATGGAAAACTATGGATTGCTGCTGATGGCGGTATAAGTAAATTTGATCCGGTGCAAGGAACCTTCCTGAATTTTACAGAAAAAGACGGGATTTACAATACCAAGCTCATGGGCATTACGGCTGAACGCAATGGTACCATTTGGGCCACACTTTACAGCGGCCCTAAATTCATTAAAATTGTTGACGATAAAATTGAGCGCAATGCACCGGCTGGCGGAGGTTTTGGTATGTATACCGATGCGCATGACACCATTTGGTGGGGAACTGACGGAGCCGGGGCATATGGTATGAAGGACGGGAAAATAACCCATGTGAGTTTTGAACCCCAGCACAACCTGAACCGCATCATGGGATTTGCCGAAGACAATGAACAAAACCTGTGGTTTGTACCTTACCTTGGCGGTTTGCACGTGCGTACCAAACAAGGCAAAGTGATTTGGTTTGGTAAAAAAAACGGGCTCACAAATGAAACGGTGAACGGACCTGTTAGCGACCATAAAAACACCTTATGGATGTTCTGGGGACATTATTTGTATGCTTGCAAATTTGAAAACGACAAAATCGTATTCAGCGATTCCCTTTCCGTAAAAAATTATTTCGGTAACAAACGCATTGGCGGAATATTATTTGACACACAAACCAATGCACTTTGGATTACAACTGTAAACGTTCTTTACCGGCTGAATTTGGACCGGTATTACAATAAACATGAGGTTACTTTCCGAATATATACAAAGGATCAGGGATACCCTGGTGACGAATGCGCTGGAATCCTGAAAACTCCTGACGGCACGTTGTGGATATGCACGCGGTCGGGACTTATTTCCTATGATAAACGGTATGACGTGACCAATAAAATACCTCCTTATATAAACC
>DASPJQ010000077.1:0-4139 GCA_035628535.1 Flavobacteriales bacterium
GGCATGTGCCGCAGGAGGTGGCTACAAAAAAAGGACCCAACCCGGTTTCAGGGGTAAAAACAACATCGTTAAATGCAATATCACCGGCCAGAAACTGCTGGCTTTGTGCGGTGGTCAATCCTTCAACAGGGCCGTCAAGTATTTCATCATCATCGGGTGCAGGGGGCAACAATTTACGGCATGCGCTTAAGGCCAGCAATACCAAAACAGTTGCCCCAAGCACTGTATACGTCTTTTTCATACGGAAACAAAGGTTGGTATAAATTTGAATTCAATAATTATTATTTTTGGTATACCAAAAATAATTTTTGTGCAAAAGGAAACCGTTGAGAACTACCTGAAAACCATTTATCACCTGAGTAACGGTAATGCCCAGGTGGTTAGTAACAAGGCCCTGGCCGACCGGTTGGGCGTTATTCCGGCAACGGTAACCGAGGCCGTAAAAAAATTGCATGGCTTAAAACTCGTAGAATATGAAAAATCGTACGGAACACGGCTAACAACTGCCGGTGCAAAAATGGCGCTTGATATTGTACGAAGGCACCGCATTTGGGAAACGTACCTTGCAACCGAGCTCGGATTCGGTTGGGACGAAGTGCATGCCATTGCCGAAGAACTGGAGCACGTAAAAAACGACAAGCTCATTAAAAAGCTGGCTGAAAAGTTGGGTAACCCGCATTTTGATCCGCATGGCGATCCCATTCCCGATGAAAAGGGAAAAATACGCAAGAGTAACTTCATTAAATTGTCGGACGCTAAACCCAAAACAGTATACACCATTATGGGTGTTACTGACCACTCGCCCGCTTTTTTAAAATACCTTGAAAAACATAAACTGGTTATTGGTGTGGCGGTGCAGGTTAGATCGGTCGAGGAGTTTGACCATTCGCTCAATGTAGTATGCCATAAAAAAAGGATTGCGGTAAGCGCGGTGGCGGCAGGTTGCATTATTGTTGCGCCAAAGGGTTGAATCCTGTTACGGTTTGACAACTGAAAAAATTTCATTTTTTTACCGTTGAATTGAAAATCTGTCATTTATTTTTAAATTTTTTTTACAGATTTTAAGAAAAATACTGTCAAAATTATTGTGGTTTCCTGTTGGCAAATCCTTTGCAATGGCTGCTGTAGAAATCTATGTCTAACCAAAATTAAAAGAAAGGAGTTGATTATGGGATCGCTCATGAAACTTAACAATGGGGTTGACACAAGCAGGATGTTTCCCCGTTTCACCCTGTTCAATGATTTTTTGACAGGAGACTTTTTTAACCTGCCATCTGAAAACACCGGGTTGCGCACGCTACCTCCGGCAAACATCAAAGAAACCGAACGCAGTTATGAGTTTGAATTGGCTGCCCCGGGTATGGACCGCAAGGACTTCAATATTATGATTGAAGGAACAACCTTGCGTATTTCCGGAAGCCGCCAGGTCGAACAGGAAGAAAAAAGTGAATTGTACAGCCGAAAGGAATTCAGCTATGAATCGTTTTCGCGTACGTTTGATTTGCCTGAAGGGAAAATTGACAGCAAAAATATTACGGCCAGCTACAAAAACGGGATGCTTTGCGTGTCGGTTCCCAAAACACCCGAAGCGCAGGCGCTTAAACGGGAGATCAAAGTGTACTAGTTCTCTTTCATCATAATTTGTTTTATCAGTTACTGTTACTTCCGGTTGCAAAGCGGTTAGCTGGGGCCGGCATGGTGTTCCATTGCGTGCCGGTCCCGCAAACTGCGGCCAAACGAATGTTTAACCTTAACAATTAATGTTATGAAAAGGAAAGTAAGGAAATTTTTGAAGTTTTTTAAGCGTGTGCTCTCATTTACCATAGTAACCGCAATTGCTTTGAACACGGCACATGCCCAAATGCATGAGGCATTAAAAGATGCCGGTGAAAACGTGGAAGCATTAAAGCCTGTTGAACGCATATACATTAATAAGCATACCGATGAAAAAGGGAACCTGATCAGGTACGATTCGGTACACACCTGGTCGTATCGTTCAGGTGAGGCGGCAGCTAACGCGCTCAAAGGTTTTGATCGGGTATGGCTTGATAAGTGGCATAAGCAGCACTCGGCCATTTACAGGGCGCTTCCCGGTACCAGCCCATGGGTTTCGTATGAAAAAATGCGCAGCGATTTCATGCGTACCATACTGGAAATGCAGCAAGGCATGATAAAAGCGCTGCAACAGCCATTCGGTTGGTCGTGGGGCGCTACGCCACCAACAAAAGCTTCTACTAAAAAAACACCTGCTTCATCAAAGGGTGTAAATACAAAAACAACATAATTCTTCTAAAGGTTTGTGCAATGTTGTTGGAAGGCCGGGTTAATGCCCGGCTTTTTTATTTTATGCGTGTATGCGCATAATGTTCAACAAAAAAAAGTAACTTGTCACACCGTGAAAATCCTTTTTGTCATATTTATTACTCTTTCGGTTGCATCCGTTGACGCACAACAAAACCCTCAGCCTGTACTTACATTTGATTTTAATGACCATACGTTTAATGAATCGCAATCACGGGTAAAAACACGTTCGGTGGGCGCATCGCTGGTCGAAGACCGCTTTGGAAATGAAAAATCGGCTTTGTACGTGCACGGGCATCAAAGCAGTTACCTTGTTCTTGGTCCTTCACCTTTACTCACGCCCGAAAAAGGCACATTTTCAGTATGGGTAAAGCTTGAGCGGAAAGTGTACAATGGCAAGGGCTATGAGGGAAACCCGATTTTAGCCGCCCGAAATTCAAAAGGCATTGATTTTTATGATGGGTATTCGTTGTTTTATGATTTTAAGAGTGAGAGGCTTATGATTTTTTTTTCAAAGGACAGCAACGGCACTGAGCAGGCCGGTGTTAATTCACTTGAAACGATGGTGTTCAATGAATGGCACCACCTGGTGTTTAGTTATGATAACCACAAAATCAAATTCTATATAAACGGTGTAAAGCAAGGCGAGTGTCAAAAAAACTTTAAATCGGTTTTTCTTAAAGATGAACCGGTTTTTGTTGGCAATGGTAACAGTACCAAAAATGTTCGTTGTTCGCGCGGGTCGGTTGATGATATACGTATATATAATAAGGTATTGAGTCACCAGGAAATTATTGACTTGTACAATGAACCGAATCCCAACAAGGCCTGGCTTTTGTTTACCGCTGTATTAAAATGGGTTGGAATTGCCTGCGGTATTGTTCTCATAGCTTTTTTGCTGGTTTGGCAAAGGCGCAGGTCGTTAAAACGGGTTCGCGAAAAACTGGAAACCGAACGGAAGCTCCATCAAATGGAAATCCGCACGCTTAAGGCGCAAATGAACCCGCATTTTATTTTCAATTCACTTAATTCCATTCAGCAGTTTATCATGACCAATGATAATGAGCAGGCCCAGGCCTACCTTGCCAAATTCGCCAAACTCATGCGCAAGCTGCTTGAAAGCAACGTGAACGAAAGCCTTTCAATAGAAGAAGAAGTAGATATTTTAAACGCTTACATGGAATTGGAGGCCTTGCGCTTCAGGCAATCATTTGCGTTCAAAATAACGGTCGATCCTGAAATTGATGCAGCCGACACTTACATCCCGCATTTGCTGGTCCAGCCTTTCGTAGAGAATGCCATATGGCACGGCTTATTGCCCAAAAAAGAAAAACGCGAACTGTTGATCAGTTTTGAACGCGTTGATGAAAGAACGCTACGTTGCATTATTGATGACAATGGAATAGGACGCGAAGCGAGCAGTAAGAAGGAACCAACGTTTAAAAAGAAATCCCTGGCCTTAAGTTTTGTGCAGCAACGCCTGGATGTACTGGCTAAAACAGCGGGTGTTGATTGTAAGGTTGAAATCATTGATAAAACGGAACGGGGCAGGGCTAACGGAACGAGGGTTAATGTGATTATACCTGTGTTAACTAAACATGAAGCCGTTTGATTTTAATCTGGTTTCAGGTCAATTAAACGATTCAGCATACCGCAGACTAAGTTTTTGCACCAAACGCTTTAATGACCGTATTTCTACGGTACCTTTTTTAAAATAACCCGTTAAATTTAACGTTAGGAACCATTAAAACCAAACCATGATCAGGAGCCTTATTATTGATGACGAGGAGTCAGGCATTGTTACGCTTAAATTAATGGCGCAAAGGCACGCCCCACTG
>DASPJQ010000078.1:0-5738 GCA_035628535.1 Flavobacteriales bacterium
TGTATTTTGGTTCAGTGCTGCCAACTTGCTTTTTTACTGTACCACTTTTTTTATTCTTGGTTTTTTCGTTCCTCTTAACACAGCCATAGGAAAAATCCCGGAATGGGAATACACCGTTTTGTATTTTAGCAATTGGTTCCTGTATGGTTTTTACTTCATTTCAATCCTGGTTGACCGAAATAACAAGAGCGTATGAATGTCAGTTATAACGCTTCCTATTATACGGTCCCCCTGGTGGCGGGTACGTTGCTTTTTGCCGCGCTTGCTTTTTTTATCATCTATTTTATTTTTGCCTATAAAAAGGCGCATCAGAAGTTTGAATGGGAACGCGAAAAATTCAAACAGGCATTGCTGCAAGCCGAAATAGAAATAAAAGAATACACATTAAAGCATATTTCAAGGGAACTCCACGACAACCTTGGACAAATTGCTTCACTGGTAAAAATCAACCTGAACATGCTGGCTGCCGGTGCGGGGGAAAAAGACAAGGAACGCATCAACGAGACGCTGGACCTTTTACGGCAAATGATCCAGGACATAAAAACCCTGTCGGTTAGCCTCAATAACGAAGACCTGGGCAGCCTGCGTTTCATGGAAGCGGTTGAAAAAGATGTTTTGCGCGTGAGCAAACTTAAAAACATAAACATTTCCTGTGAAAGCGAAGGCAATTTTCCGGTATTGAAACCCGGTGTGGAAGTTTTCCTGTACAGGATGTTCCAGGAAATGTTAAGCAATGCGTTGCGGCATGCAAACGCAACCCGCGTACGATTGCTTGTGAATGTTACCAAAAATAATTTGACCCTTACTTTTAGCGATGACGGCAAAGGATTTGACAGGGAAGCCGCCCTGGGAAAAGGATCGGGCCTGGCCAACCTGGCCGAACGCTGTCGTCTTATTGGTGCCGAAATGAGCATGGTTACCAAACCCGCAAAAGGAACAACTATTCAAATCATACTTCCATTACAACAATAAAACCAGCCGGTACTCATGGAAAATAAAAAAGCCGTTAATATAGCCGTTGTAGATGACCACCGCCTGTTCAGGGCCGGATTAATTGACCTGGTGCACTCACTTGGAAACGAGTTTAAAATTACCATGCAAGCCGGCAATGGTAAAGAATTTTTGGAACTTCTAAGTTCGTACACCGCACCTGACATTGTTATGTTGGATATGGACATGCCTGTGATGGACGGTTATGAAACGGCCGCTGCATTGCAAAAAAATCATCCCGCAATAAGCGTCCTGGTCATTACCATGGTTGAAAATGAAAAAACGCTGATCAAAATGCTGCAAATGGGAATAAAAGGTTATTTAAGCAAAGATGTTGAACCCGCGGAGTTAAGGCTAGCGCTTCATTCAATTGCCGACAAAGGTTTTTATTATACCGACTATGTTACCGGAAAACTCATTGACGCGGTAAACAAACCGGCTGGTGGTAATGACAATATTCCGCAACTGAGTGAACGCGAACTTGTATTTTTAAAATATACCTGTTCAGACTTTACGTATAAAGAAATAGCCGATAAAATGTGCCTTAGTATTAAAACCATTGACGGGTACAGGAATGCTTTGTTTGAAAAACTGGATGTGAAGTCAAGGACCGGGTTGGCAATTTATGCCATCAAACACAAAATTGTAACCTTATAAAAAAAGCCCCAAATGTTGGGGCTTTCGTTTTTCATTTTTCAGGGGCGTCAAAATTTTCCTCCGCAATGGACTTCGATATTGCCTTTGGTATCGGCACTTACCGAACACCCTCCGTCAAAACCCCTCGGAAAAACAACCTGGCTTGATAGCAGCTTAAGGTTGTGGTAGCTTTCAACCATGGGTGAAATAACCACGTCACGCAAATAGGCCGATAGTTCCGTTGGATCCATCTGGCAAAGGATCTGGTCATCAAGATCGATTTTCCAGGAAATGTTTCGTGCATTGGTATCAATTTTGTCCATATGCGTTCGTGAGGCGTGTTCAATGGTAAATGGTCGTTCAGATTCAAATACTGAGTTGGCAGCACCTACGTAAAAATAATTTGGCGTTTGAAAGGGGGGCATTAATGTGAGTATTTGGCTGTGAAACGATTTATACGTTCCCATAAAACCCCCGTTATTCCATGCTTTTAAAAGATTGCCTGTGAAAATACCATTTGAAGCTCCATCGCCTGAAAGCTGGTTATCCTGGCATCCTGAAATCAGCAGTACCGAGGCTTTAATATTGGTTTCCATTTCACGTGGCACACCGAATTTAAGCCCGCTGTAAATATATTCGTACTTATTGCAGATTTCCTGTGCCTTTTCAGGATCAAAACAACGGTAAATAACGTTGTTATTGTATGCCGTTTTATATAACTCGTTCTCCAATACCAACCGGGTTACCGTACCACTGTGGCAACTGTCAGAAATCACGAGTATTCTTACTCCCTGTTTGAAGTTAGACCACGCCTTGTACAATTCATCATCAATAAGCATTCTGTCATACAGGCACCAGGTTTCGTCATAGCTATCAGGTTCCTCACCGGTAATGTCTTTTATTTGCGACCCATGCCCAGCATACGTCAATAAAAGCGTGTCACCAGCCGAAAGGTCACGCGAGGCCTGCATTAGCTCTGACAATAACCTTGCTGACGTAGCTTTTTGCGTAAGCAGTTTAATAGTTTTAAATCCTGCGGTTGCCGCAATTTTTTCCATTGAATTGGCATCGTTTTCACAACCTTTCAGTTGTCCGTCAGTACCATAATGTTTGGGATCAATGCTGTTTAGTCCCAGGTGAATTGAAATTCCTTTTTTCATTTTTTGTAGTTTTAAGTTATTGATTGATTTTACTTGTATTAATTTGCCTTGGGTTGCGGGGCTAATAAGCCTGCCAATGCTCCAATTGCTCCTGAGCCAATAGCCGTAAGCAGGGTCGGAACACTTTTATCATCTTCTATTGCCCCAGTACCTATAAGCACCATTACGCCTAATGCTATAAACAAAATAGCCATACCCAGTGAGGCCACCACAATGCGATAAACCCAAACGTCTTTTGACAGGGCACCTTGTTCAAAACGTTGTATGGCTTCAACCGGATTGTTTTTAAATTCCTGTTGCAGCACGGGGTCGGCAGCTAGTTCTTTTTTAAACTCCTCAAAATTTTTAATTTGTCTTTTCATAAGGTTATTGGTTTTTTGAAACAAATTTCAGGAACCCGGCTTTGTCAGGCAAGAGGAGAAAACAGGAGATTAAACAGGAAAATAACCTGGACAGCATACAGGAAAAACCCCGTTTATGCCCAGCGCCTTTTATTTGCATAATACTATGCTTTAGTTTAGCCAAAAATCACTAAAACACAAGACAATGAAAAAAAGTATGCTTTTTACAATCTGTCTTTATTGCAGTATGGTCGCGAATGCCCAAAAAACCAGGGAAAAAACCGATGATGCAAAAAAGGAGGACAAACCAAAAGAGGACAAAGACTTATCAACCCTTTGGAACGACAACTTTTCTGAATGTGAATATTCAGGCTGGGCAGTTCACAGCGTTTTTAACCTGCCCGTACTTCGCTTTAACATTAACTCTTTTACGGGGTCGGTAAAAGATATTGGAACCCTGGAGTATTTCAACTCCCTTGGTGCTGGTATCGCATTTAGTTTTGGTAAAATCAACGTAAAATCTGAAAACGGGAGCCCACTGGAACAATCATTTGATCGTAATAAAACCATAACCATGAAAAATATATATGGCGCAAGTCTTGGGGTGCTATTTTCAAAAAGCGACAGCATTGGAGGTTCACGAATCATTATTGCCCCAAACCTGAATTTTCAGGCATTGGATTTCCAGATTGGTGCGGGTTATGAATTAGGCACCGTTACCAATACTGCACACCGTTGGTTCTTTACCCTTTCTTACGGCATTCCCTTAAGTAAATTCGCAAATACCGGAAGTTATTTACTTACAAATCCCACGAAGGACGACAAGAAAATAAACCTGAAAGGTATTTTTTAAATTAACTGTCGGGCATTTGTAATTCCATTATATTTATAAAAAAGCCACAACAAATTTATTCCGTCTATTTTGTTCACAGTTTCTATTATTAACCCATAAACCTAGTACCATGAGTAAAAAAAAGCTCACCAAATCAAAAACACCAAAAAGTAAGGCCAAAAAGAAAAAGGCTGCGCCCGCACGGAAAAAGAAAGCTGTAACACCCGCTTTAAGAGCGAAAAAAAAGAAATCCGGCAAACCGACAATAGCCATTTTTAATGGTTTTCGCGACAGCGGTCCTGTTACAGCGCAACAAATGAATGGTATGTTGGCCGCTTACCAGGCCCACAACAGTAAAATCAAGGTAAAAAAAACAGACGGTACAATAGTTGATTGTTACGGAATGCGTTTTAATGCTGACGATATAGCAAACATCCTTAATATTACGAGGGACCCCAGCAACTCTGTTAAGGAATTATTTCTCATGTTTGGCGCCAAACCAATGGTTGCAGGACAATCGGATACGTATATAACCATTATTGGCGGAGGTATTGTGGAGGATTCTTCCTGCGCGGGTGGCCGGTTGGTAACAAATGTATTGTATGACTTTTGCGATCCATGTCCAACCAAATGCCCGAAAGACTTCCCCAACGCAACCTGTTCTTCCTGAAAATCCTTGATCTATCAATAATAAACAAAAAACCTCCTTATTCCGGGAGGTTTTTTTTGTTTTAAATGTATGTTTGAACCACTGCGGGCCACGTTTCCCCCCTTAATCCCTAACCACGTGGAATACCTGTGTATTATTTTGCCCTGACAGTTGCAACAGGTACAAACCTTTCGGTAAACCAGGAAAAATAATTTCCATACGGCCTTCTGCGCAATCATAATAACCAACCAATTCACCAAACATGTTGAAGAGTTGAACCTTTACCTTTTCAGTTGGGTTAATGTACAGCCTGTCTGAAAACGGATTTGGATACATCAGTTGTTGCCTGTATCCAACTTCATTGGTTATACCTACTGTATTGATGTTTACACATGCCGAACGAACCATGCATGAATCAACATATACTTCAACAGCATAATTCCCATTAGCGGATGCCGTGAATGACTGAAATGTTTCACCCGGTATAGGCATATAGGCATTATCGCAGTCAACCCATTGATACGTTGCGCCTGTTTGGTTTGCTGTTAGCGTAAGTCCGATTACCGTTATATTTTCATTAATAACCTGGCCAATGATCAAGGGACCATGCGGAGAGTCAAGCCCTGATGTAATCAAATCAACTGCATTTGATCCATCAAGGTCCATCCGGCTGATTTTATTCAGCACATTATGCCCCACGAACACATAAGAGTTTACCGTGTCAACAAAAAACCCTGTTGGACTGTTATATGCAATGGAAATATCAGATGTGCCATCATAGTTGATTCTGCGCATTTCAGTTACATCCTGGTAATATACCTTTTCGTTTTTTATGTCTAAGCCCAAACTGGTCGGATCGGTTGATGGCATGAGAGCTGTAAGACCGGTACCGTCCATATTGGCTTTATAAAGGCCTTTGCTGCCTGTGAAAATAGTCTGTCCAAAAAATATAAGACCGTTTTCCACATCAATATCCACATCTCTCACGTAACCCAGCCCGGTAAGCACATCTACCTGGTTTGATCCGTCAAGATCAGCGCGAATAATTTTTCCATCGGGTGAATTGCCCCAGTAAACGTGACCATTTACATTGTCAACAGCTATGCCCGCACTATAGCCACCAGCAGGGT
>DASPJQ010000079.1:0-1768 GCA_035628535.1 Flavobacteriales bacterium
AACGGCTGCACAACTCATGATGAGCATGCCCCAGTTGAGGCCTATTACCACCGGAACATTCATAACAGGAGTTCCCAATATGCTGGTATATTGATAGTGACCAAAAACAAGCTGGGTTTTTACGCCAATAATTTCAACAGCCAGGCCAATGGCAGAAACGGTAATAAGGGTCAGCAAATAAGGTTTGTCAAAACGGGAACCTCCCACAACAAATAAAAAAAATGTGAGGGCAAGGTTAAATGCGCTGAGGTCACGGTAAAAATTTGTTTGACCGTATACCAAACCATACAGGCCTGCAGCATGCATGATGAGCAATAGTGAAACCGATATGGAATAAAACCAGTTTTTCACTTTATAAGATCACTTACGATTTTTGCGCTGTTTAAACAAAGCGGGATGCCCCCTCCAGGGTGTACGCTGCCCCCGCAAAAGTACAGGTTTTTGATTTTTGATGTAAAGTTGGCGTGCCGGTTAAAAGCGGCCATGCGTGAATTGCTGCTGGTGCCGTATAATGATCCGTGAAGGCTTGACGTGTTTTTTTCAATGCCAATGGGATCCAGGGTTTCTTCAACCACAATATGCCTTTCAACATCGGTTTTTAATTGCCTGTTGAGTTTGGTAACAATAAACTCCCGGGCCTGTTTTTTTACGCGTTCGTTGAAATATCCCTCCCCGAACGGGTCTTCAGGGCGGGCTTTGTTGGCTGGCACATTGATCATGGCAAACCAGTTTTCACAACCGCTGGGCGCATCGGTTTTGATTTCCTTTGCGGTAATGTTAATGTAAACGGTCGGATCGCTGTAAACAGATTGTTTGTTAAAAATATGGTTGAATTCCTCGGGGTAATTGGCACTGAAAAAAACATTGTGCAGGTCAAGTTCGGGAAACAGTTTATTTATACCCCAATAAAAAATAAGGGCGCTGCCGGAACGTTCCTGGTTGTGTAATTTTTTAGGCGTTTTTAGTTGCGGCAGCAGCTTGCGGTACGCCTGTGCAACGTCCATGTTACACACTACGGTATTAAAGCTCCACGCTTTTTCACGGGCCACCACCCCGCATACCTTGCCTGCCTGTGTTACAATTTCGGTAACCGGAGCATTGAATTCAAAAGTTACCCCTAAATCAAGGCACAGGTTGTAAATTGAATTGGCAATGTTTTGCATGCCGCCTTCAGGCAAGAACGTACCTATGCCGTGCTCCAGGTGCGGGATCATGGTCAACAATGCCGGGGCTGCGTAAGGGCTTGATCCGTTATACGTAGCATAGCGGTTAAAATACTGTACAAGTCTTGGATCGGTAAAACTTTTTTCGTTTACACGGTTCATGGTGGAAAAAAGCTTGTAAGAAGGCAAATGCATAAGGGCTTTCACCACATCAGGGCTAAACCAGGTTTTGCTTTTATGCAGGCTTTTGGTCATGAAAATACGGCCAACCCGCTCATATTTTTTGGCCGATTGTTGAAAATACGTTTCAATTTTATGTGTTGCAACACCGGTTTTTTCATGCAGTTCGGTTGCCAGTTTTTGGGGATCACTCCAGGCCCTGATAAATGTGCCGTCTTCAAAAAAATAATGACACGCGGTTTCTTTTTGTGAATAATTGAAGTAGTGCCGGGGATTTTTACCACATGCTGTAAAAACATTGTCAACCAACCCCGGAAGCGTGAAAAGCGAGGGGCCAGCATCAAAGCGGAACCCGTTTTTTTCAAATGAAGTGAGTTTACCCCCATAGCGGGAATTGGCCTCAAAACAGGTGACGTTGTGCCCTT
>DASPJQ010000080.1:0-7236 GCA_035628535.1 Flavobacteriales bacterium
AAACAGGCTGACGGTTCATGGTCAAAGCCGGTTAACCTGGGCGAACCCTTTAACTCATCAGCCGATGATATTTATTTTCGTATGAATGAAAAAGACAATGACCGTATTTTCTTTTCATCATCGCGTCCCGGGGGATACGGTAACATGGATATTTATACGTTTGAAGAAAACGTAGAGCCGATTTTTGGAAATTGCACCGCTGAGGAAAATAAAAAATACATTGAAATCATGGGTGCCGATACCATGGAGCTGAACGATCAGGCGCGTTTTGTTGCCAACGCGAAAGAAAAAGGTTTTACACGTTTCTTTTGGAAGGCAGGGGGTATAGAGGCGGTTGAAGCGCCAGCCCTTAAACACAGTTTTGCAAAAACCGGTTGGAATACACTTGAACTCGAAGCGTATGGTAAGCATAAGGAAATAGACGATTACCGTTTTTGTGTAAGCAAAAAAGTATTCGTGTACAGTAAACGTGAAAGGGACTCACTGTTGGCGGCCCGGAAGAAAATTGAGGAGGAAATGCTGGCCCTGGATAAGAAAAACAACGAAAACAACACTGTAAACAATAATGCAAGCAATAATAAAAACACTAAAACCAAACCTGGTTTGCCGGTGAGAGTTGAAATGGAGGAGTTGGAAAAGGTAGATGTTGGTTTAACTTTATCAACCATTTATTTTGACTTTGACAAGCAGGATATAAATGCCGATGCCGCTGCGCAACTGCAGGCAAACCTGAAATTGCTGCGTGAAAATACCGATGTTTACATCACCATTTCAGGCCATACAGATTCAAAAGGAAGCAGCGCGTATAACAAACGCCTTGCTGAAAGGCGTGCAAAGGCCACCAGGGCGTTTTTGATCAGCAATGGTGTTGATGCCAGCCGTATTGTTGCGGTAGCTTCAGAAGGCGAAGAAAGGCCTGCAGCGGCCAATGAACTGAACGATGGTTCCGATAGTCCCGAAGGACGCGCCAAAAACCGCAGGGTTGAGTTTGCGGTTTACAGGAAAAAAGCCACTTCCTGATTCTTTCGGTTTGTCCGTTAGTGTACAGTTTTCCATTCATTAACGATCACTTTCCATTTTAAAAACAACGATTTCCATTTGTAAAATGCCTTGCTGCATGGGGTTAAGTCTGTGGTATAAAATTTGGCTTGTCTAAGCGCTAAAAAAACAGATGAAAAAGTTCTTATTTTCTTTGGTGTTTGCTTTGGGCGGTTCAGCCATTGCGCAGGATGTTACACTGCCCGAGGAAAGTCAGTATGCCGAAACCATGCAGCGCATTGGTATAACAGATATAAAAGTCACCTATCACAGTCCGCGTGTAAACGGGCGTACTATTTTTGGGGGGCTTGTGCCATATGATCAGGTTTGGCGTGCCGGGGCCAATTTCAACACAACTATTTCTTTTACGCACGAAGTTTTTGTACAAGGTACAAAAGTTGCAGCCGGAACATATGGTGTGCATGCCATACCGGGTAAATCAGAATGGGTTTTTATACTTTCGTCAAATGCAAGTTCATGGGGGAGTTTTTATTACAAAAAAGAGGAAGACGTATTGCGTGTAAATGTAAAACCGGTTGCGCATGTATTTACCGAATACCTGAACTACGAGTTTACTGACCGGTCATCAACCAGCGCAACGCTCTCACTGGTATGGGAAAACATTTCGGTGCCGGTAAAAATTGATGTTGATGTTAAAAACATAGTGTTGGCCAACATGAAGAATGAATTACGCTCATTGGCCGGATATAACTGGCAGGGTTACTTTCATGCAGCACAGTTTTGCATGCAGCATAATTTCAATCTTGAGGAGGCACTGGCATGGACCAGGCGTGCCGAAGGTTTTAAGCCGGGCGATTTCAGGACCCTTAAGCTGCGTGCCGACATTCTTAACCTGATGGGTAAAACAACCGAAGCAGATGCCGCATTGAAGGAAGGACTTAAAAGCGCCAATGAATTTGATCTGAACATGCACGGCTATGCACTTATGAATACAGGAAAAATAAATGAGGCTATTGAGATATTTAAGCAAAACGTAAAAAAATTTCCCGGGTCATGGAACGTGTATGATAGTCTTGGAGAAGCATTACTGGCCGCGGGTGATAAAAAAGGCGCCAAAGCGAATTATGAAATTGCCCTTAAAAAAGCGCCCGAACAACGAAAACCTTCCATCCAAAAAATAATAGATGGCATTGCGCCTTAGTAATACTTTTCCTGAAAATGAAAGCAAAATTAAATTCCGTTTGCTGTTTACTGGCTGTTTTATGTTCAACTTCACTGTTTGCGCAAACCGTCTCTCACACCAATTATATCATTTCACATGTAAATGTGATTCCCATGAACGTAAATACGGTGTTGAAAGACCAGGATGTTTACATTGAAGGCCAACTTATCAGAGAAATAGCCCCATCAGGCAAAATTAAATCGAAAAACAAAGCCGTTGTTGTTGACGGGAGAGGAAAATATTTAATCCCGGGCCTTATGGATATGCATGTGCATTTTTATTATGAGCAGGATGTGGACGGCACGGCCAAAAGCGAAGTAGAAGTGATGCTTGCCAATGGAATAACGCATGCGCGCGTTATGTGTGGTGATAGGGAATACCTTAAAACAAAAGAAAACATTGCAACCGGTAAATGGAATGGCCCCGCGCTCAAAGTAGTGAGCCCGCAGTTTGCTGGCGAATGGCCGTGGCCGGGACGCAAGCTTGCAATGGTGGTCACCAGTGAAGAAGAAGCCAGGAAAGCGGTAAGGGAAAGTAAAAACATGGGTTATGATGAAGTTAAGATTACTTTTTTTGTCAAACAACCGGTATACAATGCAATAATTGACGAAGCCCGAAAACAGGGCTTAAACGTTACCGGCCACATTGGCCCGGACGTTAAATTACCCGCGGCATTGGTTGCAAAACAACAGGTTGAACATCTGGATGAGTTTCTTGAAATTTTACTGCCTGATACAAATGTAAACCATGGCGTGAGCGTTTCGGGCACCAGTATATGGCAAGCCAAAGCATGGGAAACACTTGATAAACTGGATGAGAAACGCATTCCCTTGCTTGTTGACATGGTTAAAAAAGCGGGCATTGCAATTACGCCTACCAATTATTTTTTGCACAGTTCATTCGGTACCGGACAAACCGATGAAGAAATAAAAAACTTGCCCGATTATGCTTATATACCCGCTGTGTTAAAAGAAGACCGGTATGAAACGCGTGAACATTACTGGAAAAAAGCGCCTTCAAAAGAACGAAGGGATAAATTCGTTCAGCTTCGCAATAAAATAACGTACGAATTATGGAAAAGCGGGGTGCTGCTTATGGCGGGTTCCGATTCACCCGAATGGTTTTTGGTCCAGGGATTTTCATTGCACAACGAATTGGAAAGTTTTGTTAAGGCAGGCCTTACGCCATTTGCTGCCTTGCAAACCACAACGGTAAACACGGCAAAATACATGAATTTGTACAGCAATTACGGTTCAATTGAAACAGGCAAGCGCGCCAACCTCATTTTGTTGTCGGCAAATCCACTTGAAGACATTAAAAACACACGGAAAATTGAAGCTGTTTTTAAAGAAGGAAAATTATTTACGCGTTCCGAACTGGATCAATGGCTGTCAAATGCGCGCGCAGCATATCAATACAAAAGTCCGCATGACTCAATAGGTATAATTTACCTTGAACGTGCCGAATATTACAGGTTGAACGCCAAACCTGACAGCGCTTTATTGTTTTGCAGCAAAGCCGAAAACGAATTTAAAGAAACCGGGAATTACAAAGGATTGATGGGGGCCTGGAACAAGGCCGGTGCCATTCTTGCACGGCAGGACAAATACGATGCAGCCCTTGAAAGTCTTGGAAAAGCAATTGATTTCAGCAGGGAAATAAACGATACTTCCAACCTTGAAATTGCCGCAACCTGGCTTAACATGGGCGTAGTTTACAATGCGCTTGAGAACACCGATAGATCGCTTTATTATCACAATAAGGCACTGAATGTACGCATGCGTTTGGAAGGCGAATTGCACAGCGATGTGGCAACCAGCTACGGAAATTTAGGAACAGTATACCGCGGAATTAAAAACTATGAGAAGGCACTCGAAGCACAATTCAAAGCCATGAACATACGCTCAAAACTTTACGGGAACGACAGTCCTGAAGTGGCTGAATCGTATTATAACCTTGGGCACACATATAAGGAGAAAAAAGAATATGATAATGCCATTAAGTATTATGACATGGCACTTGTAAATAAAATAAAACAGCGTGGAACAGGCCATAAAGAGCTTGTAAAATATTACAAGAATATCAGCGAAGTTTATACACTAAAGGGTGAAAAAGACAAAGCAGGCGAATACATTAAAATAGCTGAAGAAATTAATACGGGAAAAAATTAGTTATGGCAATTCCTGGCAGGTTTATTTTGGTTCCTGTTGTTGTTTCTGTGAGCTTTTGCAGCGTCTCACAGGATTCAAGTGACCCGCAAAAAAAAATAAATGAAATTGATGAGGAGCTTACCCGGCAAACAACTACTGTATCAACTGTTTTATCTCTATCCGCATATATGGACCTCCATTCCCTTACTGCCTTTCGGGAAGTTATAAAAAAACATGCTCCAACAGGGAAAGTAAAGATGATTACTGATGCGGAACCCGGAAAACGCATAACAGTTAAGTGCGAGCTGATTGATATTAAAGGTAAGCCGGTTGACGGAGCAACCGTATATGTATATCAAACCTCGGACAAGGGCTGGTATGCCGATACTGCAGCCCATATCCTGGTTAATTCAGGCGATTTCAACCATGCAAGGCTTTTTGCCTACGTGAAAACCGATGCAAAAGGACGTATTGAAATAGAGACCATTCAGCCGAAAGGATACCCGCGTTCAGATTTACCGGCCCATATTCATATTCATGTGACAAAAGGCACGTACAGTTACAGGGTTGCTGGTGAGCTGCAGTTTGACGATGACGAGCGCCTCACGCCTGCAAGAAGGAAACATTCGCAGGAGGAAAGATACATTATTTCAAAAAATTCCGGGACAAATGAAAGACCCGTTTATTTTTACAACTTGGTAGAGTATGAATAGATCTGTTCCAATTGTGTTTTAAAACAGCCCAGGAACAGGAATACCTTGTTAATTGATAATTGATAATTTCACCACGCATTCCACATGATGCGTTTGCGGAAACATATCAACCGGTTGAATTTCTTCTATTTTATATACATCACGTAACAAATCCAGGTCCCTTGCCTGTGTTGCAGGATTACAACTCACATATACCACTGTTTTTGCTTTTATGCGCTTGATCATCTCTACCACATCGGCATGCATGCCGTTGCGTGGCGGATCGGTAATTAACACATCAGGATAACCGTTAGCGTGGAGGAAATCTTCGGTGAGCATATCCTTCATGTCACCCGCGTAAAATGATGTGTTTGTAATGTTATTTAACTGTGAATTTATTTTAGCATCGGTAATAGCATCGTCAACATATTCAATTCCCACAACATGTTTTGCTTTTGAGGCAACAAAATTGGCAATAGTGCCCGTACCCGTATATAAATCGTAAACCAGTTCGTTGCCGGTTAAACCGGCAAAATCCTTTGTATATTCATATAGTTTTAACGCTTGTTGTGTATTGGTTTGGAAAAATGATTTAGGACTGACTTTGAATTTCAAATCGCCTAGCCACTCGGTTATAAACCCGTCACCATAAAACGTATGCAATTCCTGGTCGCCAATGGTATCGTTTACTTTTTTATTGACAACATATACCAGGGTTTTTACCTCGCTGAATTTTTCTTTTACAGCGTTCATAAGCGTACTATGTTTATGCGTTAGGTCGCTGCCAAAAACAACAATGATCATCCATTCATTTTTTACCGTGTTGCGCAAAATGATGTTCCGCATGTCGCCCAGTTTTTCATAATGGTTGTAAAAGGACAAGCCCAGTTCAATGCTTTTTTCTTTAATAAAATTGCGGATAGCGTTCGAAAGGTCATTTTGCAGCCAGCATTTTTCAATCCCAATTATTTTGTCAAACCGCTCAGGCACATGAAATCCAAGTGTAGGCGAGGAGGCATCAATTGTTTTGTCAGCAATCTCGGTTTCGGTCAGCCAACGTTTGTTGGAAAAAGTAAACTCTAATTTATTGCGGTAAAAATACTGCTCATCACAACCGGCAATGGGGTCAATTTTATCGAACGCCAGTTTGCCTATGCGGCTGAAATTATCATGCACCTGGGTTTGCTTGTAATGCAGTTGCCGGGCGTATGACATGTTTTGCCATTTACAGCCACCGCACACACCAAAATGCGCACAGTTGGGTTTAACGCGGTGTGGCGAGGGTTCAATGACATCAATGACCCGGGCATCGTAAAACCTGCGTTTATTTCTGAAAACATTGAGTTTTACCACATCGCCCGGAACACCCATATGAACAAAAACAACTTTATCGTTATACCGTGCAACGCTTTTACCCTCTGAGGCAGCATTGGTTATCTCAATTTCGTTTATAACAAAAGGTGTGAATTTTTTACGTCCCATAAATCGGTTAAAAATAGGTATATTTGCGGCTCAAATTGTTTAAAAAATGGAAGTGATGGAACAAACTGCAATTGGCCAGGCCAGCGCGCGGGCTATGGAGCTTGAGAATAAATACGGTGCGCATAATTACCATCCTATACCCGTTGTTTTAAGCAAAGGCGAAGGCGTGTATGTATGGGATGTTGAAGGAAAGCGTTATTACGATTTTTTAGCGGCTTATTCGGCCGTTAACCAGGGGCATTGTCATCCTAAAATCACTGCTGCCGTGGTTGAGCAAATTCAAAAACTCACGTTGTCATCACGTGCCTTTTATAACGATTGCCTGGGCGAATACGAAAAATTTACGACCGGTTTTTTTGGGTATGATAAGTTATTGCCCATGAATACCGGTGCCGAAGCCGTTGAAACAGCCATCAAGTTGGCACGCAGGTGGGGCTATGTAAACAAAGGCCTTGCCGAAAACGCGGCTAAAATTGTTGTGTGTGAAAACAATTTTCACGGCCGCACCATTTCCATCATTTCACTGTCAACCGACCCTGATTCGTATGGAAAATTTGGTCCGTTTACACCGGGAATTTTAAAAGTTCCGTATAACAATGTTGCTGCACTTGAAAAATTACTGGCAACCGACAAGGATATTTGCGGGTTCCTGGTTGAACCTATACAGGGCGAGGCCGGGGTAGTTGTGCCC
>DASPJQ010000081.1:0-1355 GCA_035628535.1 Flavobacteriales bacterium
TATTGTTTGAAGAACAAAACGTGATCAAAGACAAACTTCGTTATTTGCAAACACGGGCCAACTGGATTAAAAACAACGAGCACAAACAACATATCCAAACTGAAATTGAAGGCTTGTGGCATACGATTTTACAAACCATATGAGTTATTATTTAAAAACAGCAATACAGCACAAAGACAACCTTGGCGGTATAAGGCATTGGAGCAATCCCAAAATCGGGTTTGACGGCAATACCATTTGGATCAAGGACCTTGATTTTGCGCAGGTGAACAGTGTTGATGTAAAAAGTATACCCTGGTGCGAATTGTTTGAAGAAAAAAACGGTAAATTATTTCGTTATGGAAGCCGTTTACCAAGCATGAACGCGCCTTCGTGTTTGTGGACACCCCTTGACCGCGGTTTGCCTGTGCAATTACCCGCTTACAACAATAATTTTTTTGAAACCGACCAGCAAATAACCATAACACTGGTGCCCAGTGAAACGGAACGCGAAGCATTCGGAATGATGACATCACTGAAAACACTGGGACAATACCTGGAAAAAGCGCCCGATATACGCATGCAAAAACTGCAATGGATGATTGTTGATGGCGATAAAGCGCTCATTGCCGGGACCCCTCTTTTACCCATTCGCGGAACAACGTACTGGCGCTGCTACCGGTTTCTAATCCCTGCCGGTTTTGATTTTGAAACGCATGCCCTTGCAGCCATACTGGACAAACAACTGAATGCCTTTGGCAATAAAATTATTGTGTGGGAACCTACTGGCGGATGTTTTTCGGTTCCGGTAACACAATGGGCCCCGTTAAGTTTGAGTTCATTCCGCATTTCAACCTCTCCGGCACAAAACAAAACATTACCTGTTCATACCTAAACATGCAAAACGAAGAATACTTCAAGTCATACAGGGACTATTTCTGGCAGTGGGAAGAAAACGGTGAGGTATTGGCCATACCGTACGGCAAAACCATTGCATACCGCAGCCTTGTTGAACAGGTATTGGAACGGCTGCAACCCAATGGCATTCCGGTGTTCGGTTCGTTGTTGCTGGCGGTAATTGCCACCAACCACAGCGGTGCCGAATCGTTGCACGCCATACGTAAAAAACTGGACGCGCAGTTGGCCGCTTTACCCATGGAACATGGTAAAAAAGAGTTTCCCGGGTTGCTGCTACACGCCTTTAATTTCCTGGATAAAATCACCAACATTCCTGAAGAATATAAAACCGGTGAGAAAAAAATACTGTTGCTGCAGGCCATATTTGAAAAAGCTCACAAGTTAATTGGTACCGAACAGGCAAAATCCATTTTATATACGTTTAAACAGGCCATGCCTCCGCACATTTTCAGCGGGCA
>DASPJQ010000082.1:0-1061 GCA_035628535.1 Flavobacteriales bacterium
GTGCCAGCTACAACCATATTTAACGATATTTTCTTCACTGATGAAGTAAACGGTTACCTGGTGGGTAATAATGATGTAGTATTGCGAACGCAGACAACTACACTTGCGGGTGATGATTATGGTACAGGCTCATGGGCCGTAATGCCTGTAAGCGATGGCCTGAATGGGCAATTAAGCCCGGCAAACGGAACGTTCCACATAAATGCTATAGCCATGACCAGCAGCACGAATGGTACACTTGGAGGCTGGTTCAACAATACAACTACTTCATCCATTCCAAAAGTATACGCACGTAAATTGCGCGATGAATCAGGATTATATTCAACTTATTTCTACTATGACCGCCTGGGTCGTATTGTTGCAAGCCAGAACACAAGGCAGTTCAATGAAACGCCTAAGAAATATAGCTATACGCTGTATGATGGGCTTGGCCGTGTTTTTGAAGCTGGTGAAAAAGCAGAAAACACCACACCTACTCAGCAATTCAACAGCATATTTGGGGCGGTTGTCAACTATTTCACAAACCCGAATGTGATTGATGATACGAAATTACAGACATGGGTAAATGATGTCACGGGTAATCGTTCACAGGTGACACGTACGCAGTATGATGTTCCAGAAACAACTGCGGTGGCGCCTACTTTCCCAACTGGCTTTACGCAGGATAACCTGCGTAAACGTATTGCGTCAGTATTCTATTATGAAAATTACAGCGCAACTACACCAATTCTTGATTATGCACATGCCACACATTACAGTTATGACATTCATGGCAATGTTAAGACCTTACTGCAGGATAACCGTAAATTAGCAACCAATTCAACCTTTGCAGGTTTTACTCAAGCCAGCGAACAATTTAACCGCATTGATTATACCTACGATTTAATTTCAGGAAATGTGCATGAGGTGAATTACGAAAAAACCAAACATGACCAATGGAGTCACAAGTATACCTATGATGCCGATAACCGCATTACAGACGTTTCAACCAGTACCGACCATGTGATTTGGGATAAGGATGCGAAGTATTTCTATTATGCGCATGGCCCGTTGGCACGTAC
>DASPJQ010000083.1:0-1709 GCA_035628535.1 Flavobacteriales bacterium
GCGGTTACCCGATGCTTTACTGCCGAGTGGAGCTGCACTCAATGCCTGGGTGTACCACTGTGTTCCACCCACTGAACTATGACCAAAACCGTATGCATTATTATCGTTGTATAACACAACTTTTCCGCTGGCAATTACATAACCGGTTGGCGCTGCGCTAAGGGTCTGTGTAAACCATTGGCTTCCTCCTGTGCTTGCATACGCGAATCCATAGGCATGAGTGCTTGTGTACAATACCACATTGGTATCGGAACTAACGGCACCCAGAAAAGTACCGGAAAAGGTAACATTGTACCATTGGCTTCCACCAACACTGCTGCGACCAAAACCACTTGCGCCTGTGCTGCTATAAACCACTACTTTTCCATCACCAGAAAGAATCACATCACATGAGCCCGAAGCTGCCATACCCTGCAGGCCTTGTGGACCCTGCGGACCCTGTAAATTGCGTGAAGTAAATGTAGTACTATCAGTATATTCAAAAGTCAGGGTTCCGTCCCCATTGTCAATTGTATTAATTATACCGTTGCCTTGCGGCCCCTGGGGTCCCATGGGACCAACCGGACCTGTGGGACCCTGAAGGTTGGGCGAGGTGAATGTAGAACTGTCAGTATACGTAAACGTTAACGTTCCATCCCCATTATCTGTTGTACCCACAATACCATTACCCGCAGGCCCTTGTGGTCCTGTGGGACCTATTGGACCTGTGGGTCCGGGCGGGCCTGCTGGACCAACCGGACCTGAACCCGCGTTTTCAGCATAAAGCGCATATGGTACACTCATCAATTGCGTTGTGCCCGTAATGGTATAGCTGGTTCCGCCTGTGGGATCGGTTTCGGTTTTTATAAAATAAGGTCCTACAGCCCAATTAATGCCCGCAAACGTTCCGCTTACAACAGTGTTGGCACCTATGCTTAAACTCACCAGTCCATTTGCATTGGTGGTTGTATTTACTGTTTCAATGTATACCGGTGTACCGGTAACAGAACCTTGCAGGATGCTTATACGCATGCCTACCGGTTGGCTTACCAGCAAAACATTGCTGCTATTGCGTATTACAGCCTGGTAGCTCATAAGCTGAGGGGCCTGTGTATGCGCATTTGCACCAATGAGCATAAACAACAAAAACGTAAACATGTTTGTGAATAGGATTTTCATGAGTTAGTGTTTTATAATTTTAAAGCCGGTTATTTTCCGATCATTTAGCTTCACTTCAAGTAAATAGGTTGCGTTGGCCAATTGACTTGTAGGAATAATTGTTTTTGAAGCGTTGATGGATTGACTCGCGATTAATTTACCCTGCTCATCGTACAAGCTGCAACTCATTCCCTTCCGAAAGGGTTCTTTTATCTCAAGAAGAACATCGTTGCTAGAGGGATTTGGAAAAACAGTTGCATCAAAAGTGTAAACAGATTCGCTGATCAGGAGCGTAAAAAATTCATAAGGTTGCTGAACGCCCTGGTTTGCATTGTGTGCGGCCGACTGGATGTAAGTATATGCTACTTGTCCGACCGAATAGGAAACTGTTCCTGCTCCCGTGGCTTCGGCCCCGGCTGCTGTGGAATTTTGCTGCGCAACCGTTTTGGTTGTGTACAAAAGCAAAATAGTAGCAAAAATGTGTTTAAAACAAACGTACATTATCAGACTGGTAAGCTAAAATAGGCATTTGGACCATATGATTAACATTTAAACAGAATTTATGTTGGGCC
>DASPJQ010000084.1:0-1044 GCA_035628535.1 Flavobacteriales bacterium
AGCACAAGTCTTTTTTCAGTACCAAGCCCTTTGAGTATGTATCGTCTCCATCAATTCAAAAAACTACCAACCAACCTCCAGGTTGAACACCTGAGCCTACATGGAATTGCACTTGACCTAGCCTACGCAGCAAAAAGCACCGAAGCTGTTTTGTTTGCCTACCACGATTTTTATGTTGAACTTATTGTAGAAAAGTACACCGATGAGATACTGGCTGTGAAGTGTTTTAAATGCCTCCGGAAACTGGAGCCTTACCTTAACCAAGTTGACATTTCTGAGATTGAAACCCTTTTGTCCGACACCGCATAAACTAATCCGTAGCTGTTTCCTTCATAAGCAAGTTTTATTTTAGTTGTATTCTCCCTCCCTTGTTTTCACAAGGTAGTTTTTATTGTAAGCAAAGCTCATTTGATCAAAGCTAAGCACCATAAAAAACCTGCTGGGGAAACAGCAGGTGACATACATGAGAAAACTGTCTACTTCGTGAAAACGAAAATTTATTTGCGATTGCTATACGGTGCAAGTTGGCCTATTAGTATGAACTCATTGTTACCGAATTACTACTGATTCGTAAAACTACAGTCGGTAACAAAACGGTAACGCAGCGGTAATATTCACATCATTTGCCGTTTGTTGTTTTGAAGACATGAATGTTTTTGTTTCCCTTTTCGTTCAAAGCTTTCGTAGGGTATGAGGATTCTTTATGCCATACAAGGCACCGGCAATGGCCACCTTACCGTTGCGCTGGAAGTGCTTCCGCACCTGATGCGCCGAGGAAAAGTAGACATCTTAATTAGTGGCAATGAGGTAGATGTTGAACTTCCTTACGACGTAAAATATCGTTTCAACGGTCTTGGTTTCATCTTCGGCAAAAAAGGAGGGATTGACTACCTGGAAACGTATAAAAAAGCCAGGCTGAAGCAACTGTTTAAAGAGATAAATAGTTTGCCGGTTGAAGAGTATGATCTCGTGTTCTCAGACTTTGAGCCAGTCAGTGCCTGGGCTTGTCGCTTGAAAAATAAAACTTGTATTGGCTTTAGTCAT
>DASPJQ010000085.1:0-1973 GCA_035628535.1 Flavobacteriales bacterium
ATGTTGCAGCTTGACTCGGTTGACGTGGATAAAAACATTATTAAACAGTCAACCAACGTTACCGTTGCACCTACCGTGGTAAACATTAATGATTTGACCACAAGCATGCAGTCACGCCTGATCAAGTTGGAAAATGTTGAATTTGATGCGTTGGAACTTTCAAATACCTGGGCCGATGCGCCTAACCAGGAATCAATGGACAGGACGCTGACCGATTGTTCAGGCAACACAGTAATTGTACGCACAAGCGGCTATGCGAATTATGCCGGACTTCAACTTCCGCAAGGAAACGGTTCGATGGTTGCCATTGTAGGCGTATACGGGAGCACCATCCAGCTATACCTTCGTTCACTGGCCGAAGCCACTAACATGACCGGTACGCGTTGCTCAGGCATGCCGCCCATCATGTCTAAAAATTTTGAAGACAACAGCGCTACTTCAGGCGGATGGACAAATTACAATGTTTCAGGTACCATTAACTGGGGCACCAATGGCACAGGAGCCACGTTCGGTTCAAAATATGGCCAGTGCAGTAATTATATTAGCGGTACCAACTACGCATGTGAAACATGGTTGATTTCTCCCTCAATGAACCTTAGCGCCACAAGCAACCCTGTTTTTTCATTCTGGAGCGCTTGCAATTATTCGGGTGCAAACATTACCGTTTACGTTTCAACCGACTACGTTTCGGGGGCACCCTCAACAGGAACGTGGATAGCTTTATCACCCATTATCTCATCGGGCAGCTGGACCTGGGTTAACAGCGGTAATTTATCATTGTCAGCTTACAAAACAGCCAACGTGCACATTGCATTTAAGTATACGGGATCGGGCTTTGATGGAAAAACCTGGGAGCTTGACGAAATACTGGTTGAAGACATTTAATACTAGTTCAAATTAAATAAAGAAAAAATATGAAAAAAATCTACTTGCTTGCTGCGTTAGCGTTCGGTACGTTACTTAACGCAAACTCACAAACAGTGGTGTTCAGTTCCAGCCTTGAATCATGGGCCGGATCACCCGCTGAACCAACTGACATGTCTGGTTCAAAAACCAACTTTGCCACTGACAGCATCATTCAGGTTACCGGATCTTCAATGTACGGTTCAAATGCCGCACGTTTGAAAAACACCACCACTACACACAAACGTTTTACAACCCAGCCTATGACAGTTGTGAACGGTACAACCTATGAAATTAAATTCTGGGTAAAAGGCCAGGGTGAAATACGTACAGGTATGTTTGACGGTCGTGCAACAGGTTTTGGTTATGCTACCTACGGTTCGTATATAACCGTTAACAGCTCATCATGGACCATGTATTCGCAAAACGTTACCTGCGCCAATGATACAACCGATGGTGAGTTTATTTTATCGGTACGTTCAACTGTTGGTAGCGATCACATGATGGTTGACAGTATTGCCATTGTTGAATTGTCATCAACCCCTGTTAATGCAACCATCTATCAGATCCAATACACCACATCTACTCCCGCCAACAGTCCGTATAACGGCATGAATGTGAATACTGGTGGAATTGTAACCGGGTATTACAGCAACGGTTATTTTGTGCAGTCCGGCACTGGCGCATGGAACGGAGTAATGGTTTACGATACGGTAAACAGTCCTGTTTCGGGCGATAGCATCACGTTCACCGCAATGGTTGAAGAGTACTTCAGCAATACCCGCCTAACTTCAGTAACCGGTTATTCATTGGTAAGTGCTGGCAACACCGTACCCAATCCTGAAGTTATTACTACAACACAAGGGAATACCGAAGACTATGAAGGTTGTCTTGTAAAAGCCACAGCACCGTGCAGCGATGATAACGCAGGTTTCGGCATGTGGACAATTTATTCAGCGCCCGACTCGTTAAAAATTGACAACCTGATGTATTCATTTACGCCAACGGTAGGCCTTACCTATGAAGTAATAGGTTGCATTGAATACAGCTTCAGCGAATTTAAATTGAAC
>DASPJQ010000086.1:0-3784 GCA_035628535.1 Flavobacteriales bacterium
GAATAGGCAGCCAACTTAAATTGGTAATTGATAATTGTTAATTTTGCCACATGACCTATGCAGACCTTATAACAACGGGTGGTGTATTCTTTATACTGCTTGCATTTTTACTAACCACTTTTAACCTCATTCATGCCAAAACTTCGGCCTACTTTTTGCTAAACATAGCGGGCGGAGGCCTGGCTTTGTATGGAAGTATTTTAATTCAATCAGTTCCATTTGCTGTTTTGGAAGGCGTATGGACCCTGGTTGCAGTAATTGGTCTATTCAAAATCAAACCTTTAAATGCATAAACTTTAATTTTGTTAATTAAGCACCTAGTTACAAGGATTTTATAAATTTGTATATACAACTATTAACTTAAAACAACACCCATGAGAAAAACAATGATTTTAACGGCAGCTGTACTCGGAACCGTATCGCTGAAAGCCCAAAATTTTACAGTTGACAAGGCGCATTCTTCGCTTGGATTTATTATTACCCATTTAAAATACTCAGAAATGCCGGGTGAATTTAAATCATACGACATAAAATTCACTTCTTCAAAAGACGACTTTTCAGATGCCACTGTTGAAATGACTGGCGATGTAAATTCAATAAACACCAGCAACGATGGCCGTGATAAGCATTTGAAAGGTCCTGATTTTTTTGATGCCGAAAAAAACCCTCAATTCAAATTTAAAAGCACTTCATTCAAAAAAGCGGGTGCCATTTATAAAATTGTAGGCGATTTGACGCTTCATGGTGTAACAAAACAAGTGACCCTTACTGCCACTTTCAGGGGCAAGGTTACAAATCCTGCCATGAAAACCGATGTATATGTTTGGAAAATTGGCGGGAAAATAAAGCGCTCTGATTTTGGCATTGCCCCAAACATGGCAAACGATATGGTTGATGATATTGTTAACCTTAATGCCAACCTGGAACTTTCTAAATCCTGATTTTATTTGAAATAACAATACGGAACCGGTTTTTTTGTTTGTTCAGCCGGTTCCGTTCTTTTTAGCACATTTAATCCGAAGTCTTATGCAAAAAGCAAACTTTATAATTTTATCGCTGTTGTTCATAACTGCCACCGCATTTGTTACACCCGTAACTACCAATTGGACCATTGACAACAAGTACAGCATAAAATTTACCGCTGGGGAAAACAAAGGCACGCTGCGCGGGTTAAAAGGCACTATTCAATTTGACGAGAATGACATGGCAGGCTCGGTATTCAACGTTACATTTGACGTAAACACCATTGACCTTGGCGATGAGGAACGCACCAACCAGGCCAAGGAAAAAGACTGGCTTGATGCCGCCAATCATCCAACCATTGGCTTTACTTCTTCGGCTTTTATAAAAACCGCCAAAGGGTTTGAAGTAAGGGGACATTTGAAAATAAAGGGCATCAGTAAAGACATGTCATTTCCGTTCACCTTTACAAAAAAAACCAAAGCGGGCGTTTTCAAAGGTGCCTTTACCATTTACGCAGCTGACTATAAAATTTCAAATGAAGGAATTGGCGAGGAAATCAAAATTAATTTTACCATTCCGGTAAAAGAATCATAAACATTTACTGATTAAAAAAAATTATTGCGTTTGCCGCTTGAATGCGTTAAACTAATGCATGAATTTTTTTAAACGCTTTACCAAGGTTGTTCACAATGTCACCCGCTGTCATTGACTCCATTGATTCGGTTTCCAGGGCATTGTCCCCTGCCAGGCCGTGCAAATAAACGCCTGCAATGGCTGTCTCTAACGGTTTGAGGCCTTGTGCAAGCAATGAAGTTAAAATCCCGGTAAGCACATCGCCCGTACCACCAGTTGCCATACCGGCATTGCCTGTTGTATTGATATAACTTATACCTTTTGGCGATGCCACTACAGAAAAGTGTCCTTTTAAAACAATGTGTACATTGTATTTTACCGCTGAGGCGCGCAGTAAGGCAAGGCGGTCAAAATCATTGGGCGTTTGGCCAAACATGCGCACAAATTCTTTCATATGCGGAGTTAAAATACTTCCCCCGGGAACATAATTCAACCATTCCTTATTTGCGCTAAGTATATTTAACGCATCGGCATCCAATACCATGGGTTTCTTATAGGACTGCAACAGTGATAATAAAAGCTGTGACGTTTCTTTTCTGGTCCCGATACCCGGCCCGATGCCTATTGCAGAAAACGAATCATATTGCTGAGCAGTGTGCACAAAATTTTCTCCCTCATCAACCAGGCACATCGCTTCAGGGACCGAAGCCTGCATAACTGCATAACCCGATTTTGGAACCTGAACAGTTAATAAACCTACACCTGCACGCAAGCAAGCACGGCTTGCCAAAACAGCCGCTCCGGTTTTTCCCAATGATCCTGCAACCAATAACGCATGCCCAAAATCTCCCTTATGTGAAAATTTATCCCTTGCAGGCAAATACTGCCCGATTTCTTTTTTTTCGGGCAAATAAAATTCAGGCTTTAATTCGTTTATGAATTCCTTGTCAAGACCAATGTCAAGTAGCGCATAACTGCCAACATACGCTGCGTTTTCAGGCATAAACAAACATATTTTTGGAGCGCCAATGGTCAATGTAAAATTTGCTTTTACAATGCCTTCCCCATCTTTTGCACTGCACGCATCGGCATTCAAACCGCTAGGTAAATCAATAGAAATTACACAGGAAGAATTTTGGTTAATGTGTTTTACAGCATCCAGGGCCATTCCCTCTATAGGACGTGTAAGACCAATACCAAACAAAGCATCAATTACCATTTCATCGTTTTTAATTGCGGGCAATTGATTTTTTTCTGACAAATGAACGATTGTTACCCCGGTTTTTTCAAGCCTTTCCAGGTTCAAGCTAAAATCAGGTGACGCTTCTTTACCTGTTTGAACAAGATAAACACGCACATTGAGTTCCCCGTCATTCAACAGCCTCGCAACGACCAAACCGTCACCTCCATTGTTACCGTTTCCGCAAAATACAATGAATTTTTTCCAGGTCGGAAAATGTTGCATGATATATCCGGCACACAAAATGCCGGCTTTTTCCATCAGTTCACCTGTTTGCAAACCTTGTTTCTTGATGGTTTCCGCATCGGTCAATTTTACCTGTGTTGATGTAAGCACCGGGATCATTCCAAACTTTTTTAATTAAAGTTAAGCATTGCTAATTAACCAGGCCTTACAGAATTTTATAAAAAATTGATATTCAGAAGACTTCTGCCATTTAAACTTCTCACTTGAACATTTTGTTCTTTTTAACTGCTTTTTACCACCTGCGATGCCGCAACAATTAACCTGTTTTTACGTCTTAAAATAACAACATAATGCATTAATTTGCGTTATAACTCTCGGATTTTGAGACTGAATAATTTAAAAACCGGACTTCTAACCCTCTTAATCACACTCTTAGGGTTCACTTCAGTAAGGTCATCACACCTTATGGGTGGCGAAATTACATGGCAATGTCAGGGTGGTGGTCAGTACATTTTTACCCTCATGGTTTATCGTGATTGCAATGGTCCCGGATTTACTACAGCCGGTATAAGTTTGCATGTTTGGGGTCACCCAACGGTATCTACCATTCCCATGAACTTTATTGCACAAACCGATATTTCACCCACATGCACGGTGGTAGCAGGCGGCCCTTCACAAATTACCTGTGCGGGCGGTGGTTCCGGTGCTATTGAGAAATACGAGTTTCAATCAGCACCTGTTACGTTGGCTGGTGTTCCTCCCTCTACAGGTTGGACGTTTACCTATCACAATTTTTCGCGAAACCTGGCCATTGACAACCTT
>DASPJQ010000087.1:0-5058 GCA_035628535.1 Flavobacteriales bacterium
CTGGTTCAACTTTTACAATATTGGAAATATCAAGGTTAAAACGGTTCCATTCGTGCAGGTTCAGCTTTGTGTTTTCATCCAGGCGAATGGTTTTTACTTTTACTTCACGTCCCACGCGTTTTAATTGCGAACTTCCGCTCAGGTTATTGATCTGAAGGAATTGAACAATGTTTTTTTCAAAAATTTGGGTAACATGTACTTCAACAGCTTTAAGGTTAACAGCCTCAAACGGAAAAACGGTACCTTGTGTATTTGGAATAATTACGCCCTTGCCGGGAATGCGCACTGCCGGTTTAATGTCTTCAAAACGCACCAGCTCGCTTTTTTCAAACGTAGTTTTCTTCCCGTTGAAATTGCGAATGCCTGTGTAAACCGTCACCTTTTTTTCATCACTCACACGGTATGACGGGAACAAATAAAGGTTGTGACCGGTAATGCTGGTGGTCATGCCTGATACGCCATCAATGCCTGCCAGGCCAATCAATGTCTGATTGGGATCAAGCGGGTCTGAAAAATGGATTTTCACCACTTGTTCGGGTTGCTGTTCAACAGTTATATTGGTCGGGAAAAAATGCCCGAGTTTCGGTATCATAATTTTTTTCTCGCCTTTAAATTCTGTGCCCAGCGGTTTACCATCCCATTGAATGTTTACGAATGACATGGCATCGCCCCGCACCACATTATGGATAACAAAATTGTATTTATTGTCACCGTTAGGAGTAACCTGTACCTTAAGCTCTTTGCCGTTTTGGGTGGCATGTAAAATGGTTTTGACCTTGGCCGAGTCGGCTACATCGGTAACAAAAAATTCGCCTTCAATGAACTGGCGCGTTAAGTTTACATTGCTATAGGTCTCAGGTTCGCCTGTTTTTACAAAAACACCCAAGGCGCGGGTGCGAAACTGGAACTGGAAGGTTTCAAATTTATCGGGCACTTCCATCAACTTATCAAGTGCAAACGATGCCGTGTACAATTGGGCCGATGGCAAATGCGCATCGGGAACAAATTCAAGTGTGCGTGAGTCCAGCCAGTATGTTTTTCCTTTAATGGCCGGTTCAAAACTGAAATAATTTTCCTTTAGTGGCTCATTCAATTTGACATGGCCTGAATAGTCGGCCGCCAGGCGCACCCGTATGGTATTTGCCTTGGAAACGGTGCCTGCCGTATATCCTGAAATGTAGGCGCCAAATGCCGGGTCAACTTCAAATGCTTTGTTTGTATTGCGGCTGCACGAGGCAACCACGACCACCATTAAAACAAAAAATAACTTAACGGTTGTATGACTGATGCGTTTGACCTTGTCAAATGAATCATTGTTGGTTGTGTTCATATTATGTTGTTGGTTTTTACAGTTTAATTAACATCTCAACATTCTTCCTGCTTTATACACACAGCACCCTTGAGATGTTTTACCGTACAATATTACGGCATACTTTTGCTAAAGGGTCGCGCATTTTATTAAAAACAGGTAACAGCATAGGAGGTGTGGGTTTTGGGCTATTAAATGCAGGTGTCTTTGAAAATAGCTAAAAACCCCGGATTTTAGTCAGCACAGGTGTTTTTTCAACCCATTGAATAACAATATTTTAAAACCTATTAATAAACCTCCTGTTTATTTGACAATAGTCATTGGTTAATTCAGGCAAAAACTTTTTTAGACTTTATTGTGCAAAATTGCCGCGCGGGGGCACAGCTTACCAATCATATACACATACCTTTACAGCGTAACAAAAAACAATTATTGGGAAAGGTTTCGGAAATTTTCAAGTCGAAAACAGCAAGGGATTATTTTTTGACCTTTGCGGTTGAAGTTTTTATTGCACTTTCAAGCCTTGTTGTGTTCAGGCTTGCTTCCACCAGTTTTTCAGAGCTTGGTTTTGCCGAATGGTCTGAAGGAAGAAGCCTTCTTTCAAACATCCAGCCTCTAATGGCGGTTGGGCTGGGTGTGGCCATCCCCCGATTTATTTCAATGGCAATGACCCTGGCTGCGTTAAAAAATGTGCATAGCTATTATTTTGCCTCGCTTTATATCCTTATTTTTCCGCTTCTTATTTTTTTTGCCGCAAGTATTGTACTTCCCGGTCAAATGGCATATCTTTTTTTTGGCGATGAGAAATTCGGCTACCTGATATTGCCGGTAAGTTGTATGTTAACCGGATTAAGTATGCATACATTGGTTTACGGGTACTATAGGGGAACATTTCAAATGTCAAAAGCAAATATTACGCAGCTTATTAACCTTGGCATTGTACCTCTGGTGGTTTTTTATTTGGGTCAAACACCGGTCCAGATCCTTATGATTACCGCTCTCCTGTGGATTAGCATCTCTGCTTTTTTTATGTTTGCACAACTGACCAAAATACGTTTTGATAAAACTGACTCCAGGAAGGCGATAAAGGAATTACTGGTATTTGGTTTGCCAAGGGTACCTGGCGATTTTCTTCTTTTATTGTTTTTAAATCTGCCCATAATCATGGTGAACCATTCATACGGAGTAATTACCGGCTCATATATTATTATTTCAATGACTTTTTTACGTATGGCTGGCGCTATGTTTGCCCCCATTTGCCTTATGCTGCTGACTGACATTAGCCAATTACTGGTTAAAAACGATTTTGTGCAAATAAAGCAACGTACCAACCTCATATTAAAAGTAACAGTTGGATTAACGCTTTTAGGCATTGTCATGGTTGAATTAATTTGCCCTTTCGTCATTAATGATCTTTTAAAAATTGAAGGGCCTGTTCCGGTTGAAAGCACCAGGGTGATTATACTTGCAGCAATGGGTTACACGGTTTACATCTCGTTGCGGAGTGTTTTGGACGCTTATTACTTTAAACCTGTAAACACAATTAATATTGCCATTAGCGTGGCGATTTTTGCCTGTGCGGTTTCGTTTTACAGGTATTTGGATCTAGGATACATGTATATCCTGGGTTGTTTTATTGGAGCAATGTCTATTTTGGGCTTATTAACCTGGATAGAAACACGAAAAATAATGAAGCGTAATAATGTTTAACCAATGCTGTTTTTTGCTGCACTAACCGTTTTTACAGCCATCATTGCCTACCTGGGATGGCGCATCTGGAAGGAAACCCGCCAGTTTTCTTTCCCATTGGGCATTTTTTTCCTGTATTACTGGTCGTTGCTGGGTGCATGGTTCCTGGTATACGATGACATGACAGGCGGTGCCGGTGAAAACTTCGGCCTTCACCATTATGTTTATTTTAAACGGTTGTTTCCGGTGAACATGGATGGCGATTATTTTCTAAGCATCACTTATTATGCCTTGTTTATTGTTGTTGCCGAAGTGTGCATTTTGTATTTTGTAAAGAAAAAGCCATTGAATAAGGACGAAAAACGCGAAGGTATATCCATTAATTACAGTATTTTGTTATTGGGGGCCTGTGCAGGCATCATATTGAGTATTTACCTTGTGTTTGACCAGATAATAGTAGCTGCCGAAACAAAACGGTCAATATACACGGTTACGCGTTTTACCGAAAATAAATTTTTTGCTTTTCATCAATTGTTAAACCAGGCGGCCATCATTGCATTGTACATAGCGCTTGTTGCGTATATAAGCGGGCCTAACGGCAGGTTCATCAAAGGTGGAAATTCAGTTAAGACCTACATTGGTTTGTTTGCGGCCACTATTTTCATTGAGTGCAGTATGCTTTTACTGGGCAACAAGCGTGAAATCCTTTTTGGTGGTGTATTTGGCATGGTGTTTTATCTCATGAATGTTGCCGGTTCCGTTAATTATAAAAAAATCGGGATCATTGCCTCATTTGTGGTCATCCCGCTTTTTTTCAACGATTCACTGCGCGCTTATTCGCCATCTTTCCTGAAAGGATTATTTCCATTTCCCCAACTGGTTGAAAAACCACTCGTAGATGATTCATATACATCATTCAGCGTTAAAAATGCGGCATTTGCATTTTTGTTCAGCAACGAAATGTTTGTTCCGCATTTCAGCATGTACGGTGTGGTGCATAAAAAGGTGCCGGTTACGTATGGTTCCAGCCTGGTATATCTGGCAACATCAATTGCGCCCCGGTTTATTTACGATAACAGGCCCGAAGATATTTATACTTACTACGCCCGTAAGGTTGGTGCCAAAGAAGGGCAGGGGTATACCATTCACCATGCAACGGGATGGTATTTGAACTTTGGAATTATTGGGATTATTGCTGGTGCGCTTTTGCTGGGTTGGATATGGGTTAAATTTTATTTCCTGGCCTATGGCGGCAAAAGCAATAAGGCCTTTGTACGTATATTCAGTATAATTGCATTACCTTGCTTTACAGCAGCCCTTCCCTCGTTGGTAAGAGGAGGTCCTGAAGGATACAGGGCCTTATTTTTTGAGTATTTATTCATTCCTGTATTTATTCTTACGGTTGCTTACCTGTTTAAATTAAAATTCGGAAAAAAAACATGAAGGTTGTTCTCACAGGTGCCACCGGTTTTGTAGGACGCCATTTAATTGGTCTGTTGCTGGATGAAGGTGTGCACGTGCGGGTTATTTCGCGTAAACAAGCGGTGATGATTGAAGGTTGTGAAATGGTTTATGGTGATATTTCGGATAAAAAATCCATTGAAAAAGCGTTTGCGGGTATTGATGTCCTTATTCACCTGGCGGCCGAACTGAAAAATGAAATTTCTTTTGAAACGACCAATATTACGGGCGTTCGTAATTTATGCGAATTGGTTAATCAATATGGTATTAAACGGGTGGTCCATTTAAGCAGTGTAGGTGTTCTGGGTATGCAGTTTTCCAACAAAGGCGTTCTTGTAAACGAAGAATTTCCCTGTCGCCCAAAAAACGGGTACGAAAAGTCAAAACTTGAATCGGAAAAAATATGGTTGAACGGGTTGGATAAATCGGTTTCGCTTTGCATACTGCGTCCTACCAATGTATTTGGCGACCACCACCCGCGTAATGCCCTGCTGGGCATGTTCAGGCACATAAAAAACGGTAAAACACTGTTCATGAACAAAAATGCAAGGGTCAACTATGTTTATGTAAAAGACCTGGCCTATGTAATCATGCATTTT
>DASPJQ010000088.1:0-10800 GCA_035628535.1 Flavobacteriales bacterium
TGGTTATGGGCGCATCGGGTATGCGATCACATGGCCCGTAACCTTGTTCCATTGCCGTAGCATATACAAACGGTTTAAACGTAGATCCAGGTTGGTTTTTTGCAACGCTTACATGATCATATTTGAAATGATTGTAGTCAACGCCACCAACATAAGCGACCACCGCACCGGTTTTTGGATCAACCGTCATGAGCGCACAATGCAAAAGTGTAAGGTAATATTTAATGCTGTCAAGCGGGCTCATTTCAACTTCCTTGTTTTTGTCCCACGAAAAAATAGTCATCTTCACTTTTTTGCCCATCTCGGCCATAATAGCCTTTTCATCGCTGCCAAATTTTTTCTTTAATTTTTTATAACGGTTGCATTGATGAATTATTTCGGGCAAAAACCCATCACGGTTTTTCCAATCGGCCTTTATCAACCACGGATTTTGACCAGCCCAATGCGCTTTGAACCGCGCCTGGATTATTTTCATGTTGTGTGCCACCGATGCTTCGGCATGCTTTTGGAAACGCGTATCGAGCGTTGTATAGATTTTTAGACCTCCCGTATAAATGCTTTTGCCCGATTCCTTACTCCATTTCTCCAGGTAACGCGCCACGGCCGTCCTGAAATAGGGCGCTATGCCCTCAGAATAATTATATTCTTTATATTTTAACCCCAATGGTTCTTTCGTAAATTTATCATGTTGCGCCTTTGTTATTTTTTCATACTTGAACAACTGGCCCAAAACAACATTCCTGCGCTCCAGGCATTTGTCGGGGTGCTTCAACGGACTGTATGCGGTAGGCGCTTTTAACATGCCAATAAGCGTGGCAGCCTGCGGTAGGGTCAATTTTTTTGATTCAACACCAAAATATGTTTTAGCCGCTACGCTTATTCCAAATGTGTTGTGGCCAAAATCAACCGTGTTAAGGTACATCATAAGAATATCAGACTTGCTGTAATTCCATTCAAGGCGCAAGGCAGTAATCCACTCTTTGGTCTTAACAACAACGGTACGTATAAAAGGCAAACCGCCAATCCACCCGTTAGATTTTTGTTTACGTGTTTTGAATAAATTTTTTGCAAGCTGTTGCGTAATGGTGCTCCCTCCGCGTTTATCTCCGCTGGCTGTTTGAATAATGGCCCCGGCCGTTCCATAGGGATCAATGCCGTAATGCTTGTAAAAACGTGCATCTTCGGTATAAATAAGGGCATTGATTACGTTTTGGCCAATTTGATCGTATTTAATGGGTTCGCGGTTTTCAGCAAAATATTTTCCCAACAACACACCATCGGCCGAGTACACCTCGCTGGCCATGGCCAGTTCCGGATTTTCAACCATGTCAATGCTTGGCATGGAGCCGAACATCCAAAGGAAATTCATGTAAACCGCCACGAAAAACAAAAACACCGTAATAAAAATGGTGTAAATAAAACTCAGCGGTTTAACAAACCAACTGCGTTTGCGAAACGCTTTCCAGTCATACAGGCTGAACCTGAATACCGGACCGAATACACGTTTAATTACACGGACCCAGATCCAAACAATGGCGATCCACAGGTTTTCCAACACTAATTTCAAAAAATCCAGCACTTTGGCCATTGGTTATTCAGTCAATTTTACAGCTAATTAAATAAAATATACCGAACCAAAGGGCTAAAATCTTTATATTTCGCCTTATTTGCCATGAATACCTTTTTAAAAACGCTGGAAAAACAGGAGTTGGAAAAATATTACTCCATTCGTGAAGGTGAAACCAAGCTGGGCCAGACTATTTTAACACCGGCTGGCAACAATTTAAGTACTGAATTAGCCAATTCAAGCGCCCGGTTTGTGTTGGTTGGTATACCTGAAGACATTGGAGTGCGGGCCAATTTTGGCAAGCCCGGTACAGCTGGTTTTTTCAACGCATTTCTATGCAGTTTTGCAACTATTCAATCCAATGATTTTTTAACAGGAGAGGAAATTTTACTTGCCGGAACCATAACGTGTCATGACCTTATGCAACAGGCCAATGAAGCAAGTTTTGAAACATTGTCAACACTGGTAAACGAACTTGACAAACGCGTTGAAAGTGTTTTGTCAGAAATTTTTGCAGCCGGAAAAACAGCCATTGTAATTGGTGGCGGACATAACAATGCCTACCCGATCATTAAAGCCCTTTCAAGCGCCAGGGAACAAAAAATTTCGGTGGTGAACATTGACCCGCATGCCGATTTACGCAACACCGAAAGACGTCACAGCGGGAACGGGTTCTCCTATTCCTTAAACGAAGAACTGCTGGATTTTTACCTGCACGTAGGTTTGCATGAAAACCATAACAACCGGCATATACTTGATTTATATGCTAAAAATAAAGGCAGGCTGCATTACTTTTCATATGACGACTATCTTAGGCATGAATGGAATTTCAACTCGCTTGACCGTTTTGTGCGCGATGTTTTTGTCAACAAAGTTTGCGGATTTGAGCTGGATTGTGACAGTATTGTGAACATGCCCAGCAGTGCCGTTACACCAAGCGGTTTTAGTCCTGCCGAAGCGCGGCAGCTAACCATAATGCTGGCTAAAGCGGTAAACCCAGCCTATTTTCATTTACCCGAAGCCATTGCGGCAACTGAACCGTTGAATAGTTCAAAACTGGCAGCGTATCTTGTAACGGATTTTATCAAAGCAATGAACCAGGTGAATTAGGTTTGATGTTCGATTTAAGAAGTTTGATTTAATTCCGGAAATCAAATCATACTTTTGAAATTATACTTCATAAATGCCCCTATTCTCCTTCCTGCCTTTTAATGGATTCCTTGTGCAGGTTTTCAAGAAATTTTTGAAGAAACCGTTCGCTTAGTCCCAAACTGGATCCCTGGCGGGTACGCGACTCAAAGATATGGCGCCAGCGCTCAAGCTGCAAAATAGTCATTTGATGTTGTTTTTTATAGCCGCCAATTCGCTCTGAAATGTGCATGCGGTTGGCGAGCAATGCAATAATTTTTTCATCCAGTTCGTCAATCTCCTGGCGTAATTTTTCCAACTCGGCATGCTCACGTTGCGTAATGCCTTCCTGTTGCTTGTATACCAGTTTGGAAAGCAACTGCGTAAGTTGTTGTGGCGTTATTTGTTGCTGGGCATCGCTCAGCGCCCTATCGGGATCAATGTGTGTTTCAATCATGAGGCCGTCAACGTCAAGGTCAAGGGCCTTTTGCGATACTTTTTGCAACAAACCGCGCTTACCGGTTATGTGGCTAGGGTCACAAATAAGCGGTAATTTAGGAAAACGCCTTTTTAATTCAATGGGTATTTCCCAGGTGGGCGCATTGCGGTATTCGTATTTCTCGGCCGTGGAAAATCCGCGGTGGACTGCTGCTATTTTACAGTTACCTGTATAGTATATGCGCTCAATGGCACCTACCCACAACTCAATATCGGGGTTAACAGGATTTTTAACAAATACAGGTTTGTCCACTCCCTGCAAGGCGTCAGCAATTTCCTGAACCGTGAACGGATTTACTGTGGTTCGGGCGCCAATCCATAATATGTCAATACCTGCTTTGAGGCATAACTCAACGTGGTGCGCATTGGCTACTTCGGTGGCCGAAAAAAAACCGTGGTCTTTTGCGGCTTTAACAAGCCATGGCAAGGCCTTCTCGCCCAGCCCTTCAAATGAATTAGGACGAGTACGGGGTTTCCAGATACCGCTTCGAAACACTTTTACATTCTGTATATCAGACAATTGCAGAGCCGTTTGGTAGACCTGTTCTTCTGTTTCGGCACTGCATGGGCCCGCCACAATGAACGGTTTGTGTGAAAAAGGAATAAATTCAGAAAGCGATTGAAACTCCATTTGTGTGTAAATATAATCCTAAACCCATTGGTGATGGGAAAATTGATAGTTTTTCGGCCAGTAGCCGATCATTTTCCGGTTGAAAACAGGTTGTTAATGTTCCCTGAAAGACAAAAAAAAACCCTGACGTTTCCGTCAGGGTAATTAGTGCTCGATTAAAAAACCCTTCGTGGTGAAACCACGGAAGGAAAAAACCAATAACCTATGAAAAAACCTTTAAAAGAGCGAACTAATTAATTATACAAACGAAATTACAATCAAATTGTTTTGGGTTTAACATTTTTTCGATAAACCAACTAATAAACGGCTGAAATGATTATTTAAAGGCGTTAAACCATATCTTTGTACAATGCTTATAGCCGAGATACGAAAACAACTGAATTTTTATACGCAAAACGGTAAGAAAATGTTTGCAACTTCATCGTTCCAAACACACAGTATTCCCATGTTGCATATTATCAGCACAATTAGTCCCGGCACTCCCATTTACTTTATTAACACCGGTTTTCATTTTCCGGAAACATTGCGTTTTCGCGACCAGGTTGCAACGCAACTAAAACTAAATTTAGTTGATTTGCATAGCATGGTTCCGCGTATACAGCAACGAGACGGCTCGGGCAATTTTTATTTTACATCAGATCCTGACCACTGTTGTTTTATAAACAAAACACAACCCATGGAACCTTTGCTACATGAAAACGTGGTTTGGATTAACGGCATACGTGCCGACCAAAATGCCAACCGCAAAAACATGCAGGTTGAACAAAAAGGCCCCAATGGAAGTTTACGTTACCACCCCATGTTGAACTGGACCTCAAAAATGATTTACCAATACATTAACGAACATAAATTACCCAAGCATCCAATGGATGAAAAAGGATATGTGAGTATAGGATGCGAACCGTGCACGCGCAAAGTTGATTTAAACGATGAGCGAAGCGGCCGCTGGTTTGGCATGAAAAAAACCGAGTGCGGTTTACACACCGATTTGGTTTCAAAATAATATTTTACATTAATTAACGTATGAAAATTTTAATTACCGGAGCAGCCGGTTATGTTGGCACCGAATTATCGTACCTGTTGGCCGCACACGTTGACGTGGAAAAACTTATTTTGTATGACAATTTAAGCCGTAGCAATTACAATGCTTTTATTGGTGTAGCAAAATATTTTCCCAACAAAGTTGAATTTATTGAGGGAGATATACTGGATACGCGCAAGCTTAAAAAAATTGTGAGCAATGTGGATGCAGTCATTCATCTGGCAGCAAAAGTAAGCACCCCTTTCAGCGATGACAACCCGCATTTGTTTGAGCAGGTGAATCACTGGGGCACCGCTGAAATGACTTATGCTATTGAGGCATGTCCCAATGTAAAAAAATTCATTTATGCCAGCAGTGTAAGCGTATACGGTTCAGGACCCCATACATTTACCGTACATTCTGAATTAAATCCGCGTACCTTTTACGGCATTTCAAAAATGCGCGGTGAAGAACATGCCTCACGCATACAGGACAAAACAAATACCTGGATCATGCGATTGGGGAATGTTTACGGGTACAGCAAAAGCATGCGGTTTGATGCGGTGATCAATAAATTTATGTTTGATGCCAACTTTAAAAATAAAATTACCATACATGGCGATGGTAACCAATACCGTTCCTTCGTACACATTCATTATGTAACCAAGACCCTTGCACAGGTGGTAACCGGTAACGAAGTACCTACCGGTACATACAACATCATAAACGAAAATTTAACGGTGAATGAAATTACTGATAGCCTGCGCACAATTTTTCCGGACTTGGAAATGTTATTTGTAAACCAGCACATGAAATTGCGTGGCTTGCAGGTTGAACCCGATGTACGCATTGAAAAACTGGCTATTGACCGTAAACCTCTGCCTGAATTGCTGACCGACTTTAAAAAGGAATTCACTTTTTAATGAAAGAAAACCTGAGCCAATACAAAGAAAAGTTTAACCCCTACAATACAAAAGGCACCGTTGTTTTTGGCCGTGTACGCAGATTTTTTCTCGGAAAAAACACACCCGCCCTGTTTACACGCATCACTTGCAACATTGCCATCCTTTATTTTTTTTACGTGTTCCTTTATGCTTTGACCATGCTGCTCGCATTTAAATTCGGAAAAAACCTGCCCCAGGGTCCGCATTGGGAAAAACTATTTGAAGGGATAGGACAAAAATACGGCATTACCAACATTAACCTTTCGTACACGCTTTATCTTTTAACGCTGATTGTTTTTAGCGTAACGTCTTTCCTGTCCACCATGTTTGTTTGGCGCAAACGCATAAATGGTTATATACCGGTTATTGCCTCGGCTGTTATTTGCGCGTTTTCAGCTTTTATTTTTTTAGGTATGGACTATGTAAAGGCTGAAACGGGATGGTGGGAATATGCTTTTGGCGGATTGGTGATTGTATTGTTCACCATTGACTTTATACTGCAAAAACGATTGGCGAATAAATGATAAACTGAGGTATTAATAAGCTGATAAATTAATTTTGTAAAAAACTGCAGGACTTTCAATTAGCTTATTAACACTTATTCCCCGGGTTCGGTTTTTTGTTTAACACGAAAGGTGACGCTTAAACCACCTGCTATGCAAAACCCACCACTCAGATCAGTTTTAACCTGTTCCCACTGTGTTTGCTTTTGTGAGGTAGCGTAAACTGTTTTGTCAAGGCTGTTGAGTAAAAAAGAATACCCGGCTTTTATTTTAAGGTTGATATTGCCGTACGCGATAAAACGCAGACATAATGACGGTGTAACATAGTGGTTGCTCTTTAAGGTATATGTTTCATACATACTTTCATAGGTAATGTTGGTAGGCAAGGCATAAGAATAATCGCATACGAAATAAGGTGTTAAGCGGTATTGCGGCAGCGGCCAAATGTTGAGACCTGCGCAGGTACGTGCCTGGTGTGTGCTGAAACCCGCCCCGGCCGTACATTGTAAATAAGGATTAATGTTTATGCCAAATTTCATACCCAGCCAACCGTATGCGCTTTTATGGCCGGTTAAAACGGTTGCTTCATATTTGCTGGTATTGACAAGTTGTGAATAGGTCTTTCCAAAACATAAAAGTAAAAATAGCGTAATGACTTTTTTTGGAGGGTGCAGCATTGAACGAAGATACTTAAGATAGTACAAAGAACAGAGAACAGGGAACGAAATTAGGTTAAGAATACGTGGTAATCCATAGCATTCCTAAAAATCTTTGTTCTTTAAGAAAGAAACTCCATAGCCTTTTTTACCATACCGGCCGAACCTATAAAAACCGGGGTACGCTGGTGTAATTTTTTGGGTTCAATGTCAAGAATGGGTACTTTACCATTGGTAGCCATACCACCGGCCTGCTCGGCAATAAAAGCCAGCGGATTGCATTCATACAACAACCGCAATTTACCCTCGGGCGATTTGGTGGTACCAGGGTATATATAAATACCGCCCTTTAAAAGGTTGCGGTGAAAATCGGCCACAAGTGAGCCTATGTAGCGTGCCGAATAAGGACGGTTTTCGGCAGCGTTGTTTTCCTGACACCAGGCAATATATTTTCTTACACCGGCATCAAGCTGGTTTAAATTACCCTCGTTTATAGAATAAATTGAACCACTTTCGGGAATGCGTATATTGGGATGCGATAAACAAAATGTACCAAGCGAGGGGTCCAATGTAAACCCGTTAACACCGTTGCCGGAAGTATACACCAATATGGTTGAGGAGCCATACACCACATAACCGGCCGCCACCTGTTTACGGCCGTTTTGAAGGAAATCGGCTTGAGTAACCGGCTGGCCTCCAAGTGAAATACGCCTAAAAATGGAAAAAATGGTGCCAATTGAAACATTTACATCAATATTGGATGAACCATCAAGGGGATCAATCAATACAACGTATTTACCGTGACGTCCCACCTCATCGTCAAACACAATGATGTCTTCATTCTCCTCAGAACCAACGCCTGCCACCTCACCCCGTGCTTTTAATGCGTAAATAAACTGGTTGTCGGCATACACGTCCAGTTTTTGCTGGGTTTCACCCTGAACGTTCTCACTGCCCGAGGAACCCAGTATATCGGCAACCAGGCCGGCCTTATTTACCTCACGATTAACAATTTTGGCCGCCAGGCGTAAAGAACTTAACAAACGTGTTAATTCTCCCTGGGCGTAGGGAAAATCTGATTGTTTTTCAATAATAAATTCACCCAAAGTTTTAATTTTTCCCATAATCAGCGCCAACCTTTTGTTTATTTCACCGTCCTAAGATAGTAAAGATGGTAAAACAAGTTTTTAAAAGTTTTAGTATCTTGGTATAATATTTGAATACTTGCACCTAACTCAAAATTAAGACAATGAAACGAATTATTCTTGCAGCAATTGCCGTTATGGGTTTGACTGTTGCCAATGCACAGCAAATGGACACACAGGGCGGTGACCCCGGTAAAAATGGTGATGTAAAACGCGTAAACAAACCAATGGGGCCAACCCCTGAAGTACGCGCTGAACGTTCAACTCAACGCTTGAAGAGCGAATTGGGGTTGAATGACGACCAGGCCACCAAAGTGAAAGCGTTAAAGGCTGAAACATACAAGGCGGTTAAAACTTCTTCGGAAAAAAATCCGGGTGATGCCGGCCGCGATGCACGTGTAACCGAACTGAAGCCGGTTGTTGCAACTTATAAAGAAAAAATGAAAGAAATTTTAACCGCTGACCAATATACCAGTTGGGAAGCCCAGATAAATAAGCGTTATGAAAGCTGGAAAAAAGTAGCTACCGCACAGGAAAATGCAAAACCTGATTTGGAAGAGCAGCGCATACGCATGGAACTCGAATAATTTTTTAAATCCCTTATATATAAAACAAACAACCTTAAAACAATGCATATGAAAAAAATCATCACACTATGTTTGATGTTGGTTATGGCCAACATGGCAATGGGCCAGGCAGCCTCAAGCAAAGGCACTCCAAACGAAGAGAAAGCAGAGCGTCTCAGTACAAAGTGGGCTACTTCATTGAGCCTTACCGATGCTCAAAAAACTGCAGCTTACGATATCGTATTGGCTAAGATGACCAAACGTGATGCGATTCTTGCAAAATATACAGGTAAAGCCGATGATGCTGCAAAACAAACAGAATTGACCGCTTTACGCAACGAAATCAAAGCTGAAATGAAAACCCTGTTGGGAACTTCAGGTCAGAAATACCAGCGTTGGGAAGTCATGTTTGAAAGTGACAACTCAAAATAAACGGGAAAAACATTTTTGTTTATAGATATTAAAACAAGGGGAGGTCAATTGGCCTCCCTTGTTTATTTTTGTACATGAGCGTAATTTACCGAAAAGGAACAAAAACCGATGTGCCAGAACTTCTTGCATGCATAAAGGAACTGGCCCGGTATGAGAAAGCAGAAGACCAGGTAGAAGTAAACGAGGCCGAATTGCTACGCGATGGTTTTGGGCCAAATCCCATTTATGAATTCCTGGTTGCCGAACTGGATTTAAAAATCATTGGCATTGCACTTTACTATTACAAATATTCAACCTGGAAAGGCAAAGCCTTGTTTCTGGAAGATCTTATTGTAAAAGAGGAATACCGCAGGACCGGTGCCGGCACGCATTTATTTATTGAAGTATGCAAAATTGCGCATAAACAAAAATGCAGGCGCATGGACTGGCAGGTTTTGGACTGGAACACACCGGCCATTGAATTTTACAGGAAGTTTGAGGCGAAACTGGACCCCGAATGGTTGGATGGACGTCTTTTCAAAAACGACCTTGAACGCATTTCAGGCCTGATTTAGTGTTTTTTTAACCTCCCCGGCCTTAATAATTCTAAATTTGCGGCAATTTAAAAGGGGAATGAAAGTATTCAAATTTGGAGGCGCTTCGGTAAAAGATGCCGCAGGCGTTAAAAATGTGGCCGGCATAGTTAAACAATACCAGCACGAAAACCTGTGCATTGTTATTTCGGCCATGGGTAAAATTACCAATGCCCTTGAAGAACTTGTTAAGGCGTATGTAAAAGACGCCAATTCAAACCCCAATAAATTCAACGACTCCAAAAAAGAAATATTTGAAAAAATAAAAGACTACCATTACTCCATTATACATGATTTGTTTGAGCCGGGACCCGGGCGCGATGCGGCCCTGTTAAAAGTGAATGTTTTTTTTCTTGAACTTCAAAACAGATTTGAAAAAATGCCCAGCGCCAATTATGATTTGGTGTACGATCAAATTGTTTGCGTGGGCGAGCTGGTTTCAACCACCATTGTGAGTGAATATTTCAATGCCATTGGTTTGACCAATACATGGTTTGATGCGCGCAGGCTCATACGTACCGACAGTACCTACCGCGAGGGAAAAGTAGATTGGAAAATAAGCGAACAGCAGGTTTCAAAAACGCTTATACCCTTTTACATTGGGTCGCTTGAAAAAAAAATTGCTATTACACAGGGATTTATTGGCGGCACCAGCATTGATTTGACCACCACGCTTGGCCGCGAAGGATCAGACTACACAGCAGCCATACTTTCTTATTTGCTTGATGCGCGTGACATGACCATTTGGAAAGATGTGCCGGGCGTGCTGAATGCTGACCCGCGCATACACCCCGATGCGGTAAAGCTGAATAAAATATCGTTTCACGAGGCCATTGAATTGACCTATTATGGCGCAACGGTTATACACCCAAAAACCATAAAACCTTTGCAAAATAAAGGAATTCCGCTTTATGTAAACTCGTTTATTGAACCCAATAAAAAAGGAACAGTTATTCAACCAAGCGAAGATTTTGATAACAAAATACCGTCTTATATTTATAAAAAAAACCAGGTTTTATTGTCCATTATACCGCGCGACTTTTCATTTGTAGACGAGCAAAACCTGCGCGATATTTTTGATTTGTTTGCACAATTTAACCTGCACATAAACCTGATGCAAAACTCAGCCATGAGCTT
>DASPJQ010000089.1:0-1196 GCA_035628535.1 Flavobacteriales bacterium
AAAGGCCAGAGCAACAGCCACAGCCAGAAGAAAACTAACCGAAGGGTCAATACTCGCTGTGAACAATGCAGTAGCTATTACCACCAGGTTATACCCGTAAATAATAAATACCGTTTTAGCATGATTAAAACCAAAGCGTAAAACGCGGTGGTGCAAATGGTTTTTGTCAGCCGAAAATGGGCTTTGCCCATGGTATGCCCGTACTACAAAAACCCTTAACGTGTCAACAAGCGGGTATGCCATAATGGCCATAGCCATAACCGGTAATGAAAGTTCATTCAACCCATGCGGCAATTTGGATGGCTCAAGTTCAACAAGCCGTATGGCCAGAACCGAAATAATTGCACCGATGGTGAGCGACCCTGAATCGCCCATAAAAATACGGGCGGGCATAAAATTAAAAAACAGAAAACCCAAGAGCGAACCCGAGAGGATGAATGCCAGTAAGCTGTTTGCATATTCGCCCGAAGCATAAAATAAAAACCCGAACGTGGTGCTGCATATAAGCCCAATGCCGGCCGCAAGCCCGTCAACCCCGTCAATAAGGTTAAAGGCATTTACCACCACAATGTAAACAAACATCGTAAGCATAACCGAAGCCCATTCGGGGAAAGGTTTGTCCAACCCGAATAAGCCGTGCATGCTCGTTATTTTCAAGCCGGCCATCATTACAAGGATAAATCCTACCATTATGTGCGCAATAAGCTTTTTCATGGGAGCGGTTCCTATAATATCGTCCTTGATCCCCACAAAAAAAAGAATGATCAAAATAGCTATCAAATATTTAAAATCACTTACCGATTCGGTCATTGAATTTACTGCGTATTTACCGGTAGGCGGAAAAAGTTTATAATCAGGAAACCATAATGCGTAAGAAAAAAGAATGGCGCTGAAAATAATTATGCCGCCAATTGTGGGTACACTTCTTTTGTGCAATTTACGCTCATCGCCCGGCATGTCAACAAGGTGTTTTAGCTTGGCCACCTTGATGAGCGAAGGCGTTGCCAGTAAAACAACAATAAACGCTGTAAAGAATCCTAAAATCTGGGTTTCCACTATATATCTAGATAAATGTTAGACAAAGATGTGCTTATTCCTACGTACAAATAATTCGAGTTATTTCGTTGGGTGCCGTTAAACCTGTAATAATTGGTAAACCCAACCTGTACGGCAAGATGGGTTATGGGATTGATCAA
>DASPJQ010000090.1:0-1358 GCA_035628535.1 Flavobacteriales bacterium
GTTCGCTTTCCATTGAGTACAGCAAGTTCAGCAACAAAAACCGCAATCATTATACCGGCACAGCCGAAGGGGATGTGGCTTTATTGCGTGAACTGGTTCAAAAAGGCCTGCAATACCGGTTTGATACTATAACAGAAGTTATGCAGGAACGGGTTGGACACGAACTGAAAATTATTTTCGATATGCATTTTGCTTCCTACTTTCTCATCAATTGGGACATTGTAAGGTATGCAAAAAGCAAGAACTATTATTACGTAGGGCGGGGTAGCGGTGCCAACAGCTTAATTGCCTACCTTATTGGCATTACCGATGTTGATCCCATTCAACTTGATTTGTATTTTGAGCGTTTTATCAATCCCTTCAGAACAAATCCGCCCGATTTTGACATTGACTTTTCATGGACCGACCGTGACGATATAACCGCCTATATTTTCAATACCTATGGTGAAAACGGCCGTGCCGCACTCCTGGGTACCTATGCCACATTTCAGTCTGATTCCGTTATACGTGAATTGGGAAAAGTGTTTGGTTTGCCGGCCTATGAAATTGACCGCCTTCAAAAATACAGGACGGCACCTGAAACAGATGAATATGCACACCTTATTTTAAAATACAGCCAGTACCTGCACAATTTTCCCAGTCACATAAGCATACACGCCAGCGGCATTCTTATTTCCGAACAACCCATCAATACCTACGTAAGCACCTTTATGCCGCCCAAAGGCTATCCCACCACGCATTTCAGTATGATTGAAGCCGAGGACATCGGGTTATATAAATTTGATATTTTAAGCCAGCGCGGTCTTGGTAAGATAAAAGACACCCTTTCAATTGTAAAAGAAAATTACGGTATTGATATTGACATTCACGATATGCGTTTCATTTATGACGATGACCGCATAAAAGCAGCCTTGCGCAGCGGCAACACCATTGGCTGTTTTTATGTTGAAAGTCCGGGTATGCGCATGTTGTTGTGTAAATTGCAGGCCGATGATTATTTGCGCCTGGTTGCAGCAAGTTCCATTATACGGCCCGGTGTGGCCAAAAGCGGTATGATGCGTGAGTACATACTGCGTTACCGCGATGAAAGCAAACGCACCGAGGCGCGCGATAAACTTCCTGAATTATATGACATACTTGCCGAAACCTATGGTGTAATGGTTTACCAGGAAGACGTGATCAAGGTGGCGCATATATTTGCCGATCTGACCCTTGCCGAGGCTGATTATTTACGCAGGGGCATGAGTTGGAAATTCAAGCAACGCAATGAGTTCTGGCGGGTGCGCCAGCAGTTTTTTGACAATTGCCGCAAAAAACAATGCGATGAAAAACTGATTGAGGAAATATGGACCCAGATT
>DASPJQ010000091.1:0-10277 GCA_035628535.1 Flavobacteriales bacterium
ACTTCACCTAACTGGTGATTGAGTTTATACGCTAACTTTTCAGAAGTTATTTTTTTCCTGAGGGCGTTTGTTACCAGGTACCAGGCCTGCGATACAAAAATTTCGGCCGAGTCAGGGTTGCTGGTGTGCATGGCTTCGCCAAGAAGCAGCAGGGAATTGATTTTGCTGGTGTCATGTATATTTTTAGTGGTTGTGCCTTTCAACGAATCAAGGTCATACAACTTTTGCGCATAAGCCGTTTGGGCCATGCAACAACAAAGCAGGAAACGAAAAAAGTTATGATTCACGGCAGTTGCTTTTTAAAGGTGTTGGTGAAACGCAGTCCGGCAAATAACGGAAAAACGTTATGTTTTGCCAATACTTTTATATTTCACGGTTATGCGCAGCATAAATATACGCGCGCTTTGTATACAATAAACGTGCTGCATACGCATGTTTTACGGATTAAAACAGCGTGGTTTGCACCGGTTGGGCCATTGTACCCTTATTTGTACCCGCTGCAACGGGTGTGAAATCCACTTTGAACACATCTGATTCGCGATACCTTGAGGCTACTATAATTGACACCGGTCCTGCACAGGCCTCAAAAAGCTCTTTGACCAGCACCGGGTCGTTGTTTTCTTTTGACAGGTGTGATAACAATAAATGGCTTAAATGCGCAGGGCGGTGACTTGTAAACAGTTCAAGCGCCTGGTCGTTTGAAATGTGTCCCCTACCACCCCTTATCCGGTTTTTAAGGTGCCATGGATAACGCCCTTCTTCAAGCATTTTAACGTCATAATTAGCCTCCAGGAACACGGCATGGCACTGGTTGAACACCGATTTAACGTTTTCGCAGGCAATGCCAATATCGGTTATCACGCCTACATTCACTCCGTGGCCGCTGACCAAAAAACTGCAGGGATCAATGGCGTCATGCACTTTGGAAAAAGGCCGTATAAGCAAGTCGCCTATAGTGATTACGGCTTCAAAATCAAAAAAACGCACTAGCGTACCGTCAAGTTTTAGCCCGCTGTTGCGAAAGGTTTTTTTGGTCATGTAAACCGGCAAGTGGTACTTTTTAGCAAGCACCTCAATTCCCCTGATATGGTCGGTGTGCTCGTGTGAAACAAACAAAGCCTTGACCTTACCTATGTTAAGGCCAATGCGTTTCATACGCCTTTCAATTTCCCTGCAAGAAATACCGGCATCAACCAGGACGGCCTCAGTGGCATTGCCTACATAATAACAGTTACCGTTACTACCTGAATTAATGGATGCTATATACAATGACACGAGAAGCAAAATTAGTGGAATAAATTTTGTTTATGCCAATGTTGGTAAGTTATCAATGAGCTCATTTGTTAATAAGCTATGAACTGATTGAAATCTTTGGGGGAATTTAATTAGCTTATTGGCACATCAGCTTATTAGCTAATTATTTACTAATTTTAAGGCGCTTAAATGTCAATCAAATCTTACTTATACCGCAAGGTGCGCTCCCGTAAGTTCTGGAAACGGTTAGTCATTGGCATTGTTTTCGTTCCCATTGTGTTGTTTTTTACCCTCGTAGGCATTTTATACTGGCAGCAAGACGCCATTGTGCAGCACCTGCTGGGCAGTATGAATAAAGATTTTAAAGGCCGTATTGAAATAACAGATTCGCACATTTCGCCCTTTGCCGAATTTCCTTATATTTCAATTGACCTTGAGGGTGTGAAAATTTATGAGGACAAAAAAAGCCATAAAAAACCCATTATGGCCATTGACGATGCGTACCTGGGTTTTGATTTATGGACCATAATCTCGGGGAAAATGGAAATAAAAATGCTGGACCTGGATGGGGGCCACATTGACCTGGTGCAACACAAAGACGGTGAATTCAACATTGCAAAGGCCTTTGCAAGCCAAAAACCGGTAGAGGATGCCAATGAAGAATTTCACCTGGACCTGAAAGAGGTTGACCTCACCAACATTGATTTTACAAAACTTAACGAGGCAAACAATTTGTTGATTGAGGCCGACATCAATTATGCCGATGTGGTTTTTACGACCTCGCCAAAACATGTATATGCATCGCTTGAATCGAAATTCATGTTGAATGTGATGTCAAACGGTGACACCACATTTATCAAGCATAAACATTTTGATGTAGATACTGAAATTGATTTCCTGACCGAAAAAGAAATTATGACGGTAAAACCCACCACTGTGAAACTTGAAGGGGCCGAGTTTAACATGGGGGGCAAAATTGATTTTGCCAACGATGCTTACATGGATTTTAAGTTCAGTGGCGATAAGTCCGATTTCGCTCTGTTCATGGCCATGGCACCGGAAGAAATTCACCCCATATTGAAACAGTACGACAATAAGGGCAAAATACATTTTGATGCGCGCGTTGTCGGGAAAAGCACCAACGGGCATAAGCCTTACATAAAAGCAAATTTTTCCTGCAAGGAAGGGTATTTTGACAACACGGTTGTACACCGCAAACTGGACCAGCTGGGCTTCAAAGGTTATTTCTCCAATGGGAAAAAACGCGATATGACCACCATGGAATTCAGGCTGGAGAATTTTACCGCACGCCCCGAGGCCGGAAAATTTACAGGTGACCTGTACGTGAAAAATTTTGAGTCACCCGAAATCAACCTTAAGTTAAAATCAAATTTTAAATTGGATTTCCTTGCAAAGTTTTTCAATATAAAAGGACTAAGCCAGTTGGATGGGAACATTGCCCTGACCATGAATTTTAAGGACATAATTGACCTTGAGCACCCCGAAAGAAGCATTGAAAAACTGAACGAATCGTATTTTACTACATTAAAAGTTAGCAACCTTCGTTTTAAATCTACCGCATACCGCCTGCCGGTCCGTGACATTGACATGTATGCTGAAATGAAGGGGCATGTTGCCAAAATTGAATACTTTAAAATTAAAGTCGGTAAATCTGATTTTGACATGAGCGGTATCATCAGTGATTTTCCCGCTATTGTGCACCATACAGCCATTCCCGTTAAAACCGACCTTTCACTCAAATGCCGCAAGCTTGACCTGTTTGAACTTACCGGTGGCGACTCGCTCACTTCCATTAACGAAAAATTCAGGAAAGTATCGCTTGACCTTTCGTTTATAAGTTCGGCCCGCGCCATTACTGAATCAAAAACGCTTCCTGTTGGCGAGTTTTTCATCCGCAACATGACCGCCAAGCTCAAGCGGTACCCGCATTCGTTCAACGATTTTCATGCCGATATCGTTATTGATGACAAGGATATACGCGTAAAAGATGTTAAAGGAAAAATTGACAAAAGCGATTTTTTGCTTTCAGGGAAATTGTATGATTATAATTTATTGATGAGCCAACACAGCACGGGCGAAACAAAATTTGAATTCAATTTCAATTCGGTATTGCTGCAACTAACCGATATTTTCTCATACAGGGGGCAAAACTATGTGCCGGAAGATTACCGGCACGAGGAGTTTGATAATTTAAAGCTTCACGGGATGGCTTACCTGCATTATAAGGATGGGTTGAAATCGCTCGACATGACCATTGACCGTTTTGAAGGAAAAATGAAAGTGCACCCGTTGCGTTTTGAGCATTTCAAGGGACGCGTCCATTATGAAAGCGAGCACCTGGTGGTGGAAAATTTTTCAGGCAAAATGGGCCATTCCGATTTTCATACTACCCTGCATTATTACCTTGGCAAGGACGAATTGGTGCGCAAGCGCGAAAACCACTTTGAACTTACCGCAACACGTTTAGACCTTGACCAGTTGCTGGCGTACAACCCCGCACCGGTAAAGGAAGGTGTTGTACAAACCGTGAACCATGATGCCGGTTTCAATATTTACGCTTTGCCTTTTACAAACATGACGTTTGACCTTAACATTGCGCACCTGAATTACCACCGGTATTTGCTCAACGATGTGAAAGCAAAATTCAAAACAACCAAAAACCACCATATCAATATTGAAAAATGTCACATGAATGCGGCAGGCGGCTCGTTTGAAATAGGTGGCGACTTTAATGGCTCTGATCCGCATAAAATATATTTTACGCCCAACATCCACATCAAACATGCCGACATTGACAAGTTGCTTTTCAAATTTGAAAATTTCGGTCAGGACCATATTGTTTCTGAAAACCTGCATGGGAAATTTACAGGCACCATTACCGGTAAAATACACATGCACAATGACCTTGTCCCAAAAATTGACGATTCGGAAATTCACCTTGACATGGAAATTACCAATGGCCGGCTGCAAAACTACGCCATGTTCGATTACCTGTCAGACTACTTTGCCGACAAGAACCTGAAAAACGTACATTTTGATACGCTCAAAAACCACATTGATCTTACCAACGGTGTGCTTACTTTACCGAATATGACAATTAATACTTCCATTGGGCATATGCAGGTTTCGGGTAAGCAGGACATGAGCCTGAACATGGAGTATTATTTCAGGATACCGTGGAAAATGGTTACCGAAGCAGGTTCATCCAAATTATTTGGAAAAAAAACCGAAGAAGTGGACCCTAGCCAGGTTGATGCCATACAATATGCCGACCCTGAAAAGAAAATACGTTACCTGAACATTAAGCTTACAGGGAATGCTGAAGCGTATAAAATTTCATTGGGGAAAGATAAAAGCCATAAACATAAGGGCGGCCGCAATACTACGCCATAATCATTGCTTTTTACCAGGCATTTATGAATCAGGTGATGGATAAATAATGTGCAACGTAAAATACGCATTTTTGTTTATAGCTGTTTAACCTTCACTTCTGTTAGAGCAACTTTTCATACCGGCCTGGGTTTTATCAGAAATTGACCCCTTCCAGGCCGTCTTTTTCAATCCATGGAAAATTATGAACGTATTTAGCATAACCACCGGTTTTATCCATTTCAAACCAGTTATTCCTGTTATCAATATAACGGTTTTTTTTCAGCATTTCCCTATCGTCTTTAAATCCAAAATGCCTTGCATAAAACTTAAAGTATTTTTTAAATCCGGGTTCAACGTTCATTAATGCCCCTTTTTCTGTTTCAATAAAATAAGTGTTCAATCCCGGTAAACCTCCATATACCGGTTTTTGTACAAGTATGGCCATTCCCATCATGTACGATGATTTTAGTTTATCGCGAAAAAACAGCAATAAGTCACCCATGCGGTATTTCCATTTTAAAGGCGTTGATTGTTCGTCCTTTTTCAACGAAATTTGCCTTTTCAAAAATTGTTTTAATTCCCTTCCCGGATTTTTTAATGTTATTAATGTTTCGGCATTTAGGCCACCTTTTTTATATTCATTGCTTTCCACGATACTCTTAATCAAGCGTAAAAGCACCGGGTTGGAATTACACCCATTCATGGTGATTACCGCATCGGCAGCCAACGCATTTCTGAATGCCAGGGTATTTTTATTCAGGGGGTCTGACAAATCAAACAGGGGCAATCCAAGGTCTGACGTTTGAGGATCGAACCACCTTTCAGGCAGGTTTTCAACAGGCGCTTTTAAACCGGGATCGTATTTTTTTTCTGAACGTGCGTTAAAAATAACAGGTCCTTTTTCAGTCCCGTGTGTAAAAAAACAAATCTCTTTAATTGTTCCCGGGTAACGGGGTATGCCTGGAACAGCAGCATTAATGTGCAATAAAACAAGGGAATAAAACCGGTTAATTGTCAGAACATATTTCTTCGATCCTTCGAGATAGAATTTTTGATTTACAAAATAATTTTCCAACTCGCCAGATTCGTTTTGAAACTGCTTATAATCGCGTGCAACATCAATAGCTGAAAAAGAATTTAATCCATCGGGTTCTTTTTCAACCGTAGCAATTGTACCATCATCTCTGCGCACACCCTCAACGGTTCGTTTCTTTCCTTCTAAAAAATCAAATATGTGAAAAACAAATTTTTTTGATGTATCATATTGACCAACTTCAGTCATTTTTTCATCACAAGCCTTTATAAAGCTTATTTCAGGGTTGTATAATTTATAATCTATTCCGCTTAAAAAAATATAATGCGCGTTGGTTTCTGCCTGGATTGCAGGAAGAGCCAATACTTCTTTGTTTAAAACGACCGGGCTTACAAATTCACAGGTATACGCGGGATCATATGGCATGAAAAGATAATCTTCATGTGGCTCCCCAAAATTCAAATAGTTTACATAGAAATCGTTGACTGTTTCAGCCTGGGTAATCAATTCCATATGCATATTCTTGTAAAATTTTCCTTTTTCTGTACCCCACCAAAAAGGGTTAATCTTCCCGTGACCCACTACCGACCCGTATGCAATGATTTCCGATGCCCTGGCCAAGGCATAAGCGTACTGGCTTGTAGTAAAAAAGCAGAAAAGTTGCCTTATTGATTTAAATGGCACCTGACTGTAATCAATATCAGGATTTGTTTTTTCAAAAAAATCGCCTATTTCACCATAAAACACCCCGGCATTACTTAAATCAATCAATGTCTCATCCGTTATTTTTTGTTTTCTTCTTGTTTTTCTTACCTGCTCTATAATTCCATCCCATCTGTTATTATAAATGCCGTAGGTCGTCACTATATAATTTCTACCGTTTTTGTTAAATGCTTTTTGGAAGTTTAAAAGCGCCTCAAAGCCCAGGTATTGTATGGTAAAGTCGGATGAACGAAACAAAACACTTTCTTTTATACTGTCCCATATGGCCTGTTCGGCCACTTCATCATCACTTATATACGGGACGTGGATCATTGGAATTGAAAAATCATTTTCAATTTCTCTTGAAAACAAATAAAATCCCCACAATTCTTCCGGTGTTTCTTTCCCAATTTTACAGATATAATCGTATATGGTCTTCTTTGATATTTTTTCCAGGTTGTCAGGAACGCGTTTGGTAAGATAATCCTCAAAGTATTTATACGGTTTATATTTTTTTAAAATTAGTTTTAATTTTAATTTCCCGTTTTTAAGGTAATGTGCGGTTGTTATTGTTCCCTCCCGAAAATCAAAAACAGTAAGCGTTATTTCATCTTTTTTAAGATGGGTTTTTAATATTCCTTTTTTTAATTCATCAAAAAATTGCCCTTCTGCGGTAATATACTCCATGGGCAGAACCATTACAAACCTTCTCATTTATCTACTGGTTTTGCATAAGCGAATCTTCCATAACCGGAACCTCCCGCTGCAAATACACCAACGTAGTTGGCAAACTTATTTCCCAGGGCTGTGCATTGGCAGGATAAGGTTGCGGCTCATTTACATTGCCTGTATTTTCGGCAATTTCTTCCACGATGGGGAGGTAATTTTCACTGTCGCCAACCACCGAATCGGTATTACCCCATAACGTTCCAAACTGCAGGTAATATGCTACTGCGCGCTCAAACCCTGGGCGCACTGCCAATTGCACGCGTGCAGCTCCCGCTTTTAAAAATGTGTTGAATTCGTTTTCGTTTCCATGCAATTGTATAGCATCAATCCAACGCACAGTACGACCCCAGAAATACGGGTATAAAACATAGGCCATGTTGTTCCATTCAAAAGCGCTCTCAAAAAAACGGATGATGGCACTGTTGGCATTGGCCGCTTCAACATTCATGAGAGGTGGTTCGCCCCCGTTGTACGAATTGGTATCGGGTTGCGCATTTTTACTCATTAATGAAATTGACAACTTGCGCAATTCTTCGTTGCAACACGTTTTGCTGTAAGCCGGGTTTGGGCCGTAAAGCGATGACGCATTGGCGCGGGCACGCTGGCTGTTGAACGCGGCCAGTTTTTCTTCGTATTCGTCAAGCCTTAACTGGTAAGCCTCCATAATGGCTTCATATACTTTATTTTGCCATGCCGCAAGCCCTGAAGGCGTCAATTCACAAAACACATCAAGGGCGGCCGAAAAATTGCGCACGTTTTTGTAATGAAACGAAAAAGCGATTTCCTTTTCACGCCTGCGCACAAATTCAACATAATCCCAGCCATCGTTAAAATCGGTATCCACAAATTTATCGCCTATAAAAAAATGACAGGACTCTTTTTTATTGTTATTGTCATGTACAATATAGCTGGCCACCGAAGCTGCGTATGCCGCATAATGGTCAGGCACCTGTATTTTTGAAGCCCGTGCAAAATCGGCTTTGTCTTTTCCTTCCTGTTTTTCAAAATAAGACACTGTAATGATTTGCGGAGGCGGCTCGGGTGCACCTGTAACACCGTATGCACGAATATAACGCATGTAATTACAGCGTTTAAGGTTTGAGGGCGCAAGCAATGCATTCAGGTATTTTGGCGGTTCGGGTTTTTCAAGCTGCAATTCTTCGTTTTGAATCATGGAGAAAACATAAAATGCAGCCGGCTCGGGAATAATAAAGTCAAGCATAAGCCGCTGTCCATAATTTACAACCTGCACTTCGTAAATTTTATCCAGCCAGCGGTAAACGCCTGTTATATTCTCTTCGCCTTTGTTTTCAAAACCGTGAACGTTTACTTCCTCTACTTCATCAAGGCTGGTTTTCCTGCGCTCGGTTTTTACCCGCTCGCGTATTTTTTCAGACGATTTTTCGGTAAGTTCTTTTGAAAATGCTGATGCCCTTCGTTGCGACTCTTCAACAGTTGAGCTGAAACTTGAATCGAGCTGCGATTCAAAACTGAGCGAGGGACCATATGAACCGCTAACCTGTACCCCAAAATCAATGCCCAGTTCAGTTGTAACAGTTCGGTTCATTTCATTTTGCAACTCGTTTCGTTCAGTCGACTGGAGGTCCTTTTCGGTTGTTTTTTCGGTTTCCTGTTCGGTAAAAAAATCCTCGGTGGTGCGCGTGAGCCTTCGGTGGTTCCGTTCGCGTTTCTCGCCCGAAAGCACGTTTTCAATGTGTGCGATTTCGCCAAGCCTGTAGCCTTTTAACCGTTGTTTCACCATCAGTAAATCGCCTACAGTAGCCGTAATGTTGCCATTGTTGATCACATTGGTCAGGTCCGAAAAATCAACCGTTGCGTTTTGCAGTGAAAAAATAAAATTATTTTTGTTGATCAGGTTACCATCAAGGTTTACCAGTACCTGCTTCATGCTGGCTGCCGGTATTTTTTTATCTATTTCCTGTTCAATCCTATCAAGGGCCTCAATGGCAGGAACAGCCGAAAGATCGATTTTAAGTTTACTCAATACGTTTTTAACCGGTGCACTGAAACCGTTTACAATGTCTTTTGGCAAATGGGTGTGTGTTGAAGCAGGCGGTGCTTTGCGATCTTTAACCGGTGCTGCTGCAGCTGACCGTGCAATATAGGTTACGCGATGGTACGCTGCCGAAACCGCACAAAACGTGTTTTCAAGTTCTTCAATGGGCAATTCAATTGAAGGCGGCAATAGCGGCTTAACCGGGTTGTGTGCAGCTTTGGTTTTGCGTCCCGCAAAAGTAAAAGTAATCGAAAAAATTCCGGGAAGACTGATGATGAATTTTGATACAAAAGCGCCCAACGTTTCATTGTCGGGAACCGCCTTAACCCTGTGTTTTATATATAATAGTTTAATCACAAGGCTTAAATCCTGTTTTGCTTTTAAATTGTTTTTACCTGTAAACGAATAGGCCGCAAGCACATCTGCAATTGATGCAAACACCGACTCGATGGCCGGTGGTATTTTATCTTTTGTGCTGCCGCCTGATTTTTCAATGAATTCGGCCGATTGCAATTGGTTATTTGCATTTTGGTACCGGTTTTGATTAAACCAATCAATCAATGCCGAGGCTTTGACCGAACCAAGTAAAAAATCATCGGCCGAATCGTTTTTTTTCAGCACATTTTCACAGGAGGTTTTCAGCGCGTTGGCGTTTGACAGTTTGGCCGATTCAAACTCATGATAGAGGTTGGTTTTTTTGCCCGGTGCATTAAACGGATTGATGGTTAATGTTTGTACGCCCTTGCTGTTTACAGGAGCAGCCGGCCGCGTATTAAAAAACCGGAAGATGGTTTCGCCTTTCATATTGTATGGTTGTTTTGGGTAAAGTAAAAACAATACGATGTAAACCAAAAGCGTAGAAATACGCATGCGCATGTACAATCGGGAAAATTACATGTATAATTTTCGCACGGATTTTAATAAATCAATTTAGTGGTTTTGATCTGTTTTTTATTGAAGAAAAAATTTAGCGGAATGAATGCCATGACGGAAACTGGCGGGTTTAATTAAAAAAGGCAGACCAATAGTGGCCTGCCTTTTTCAATCATGTATGAAAATTCCTCTCCGGGGTTTAGCCTGGCAGATTGAATGTCCAGGTGCACAACCATGTTATTTTCCAAAAGGGGGCCCCGTTTCTTCATCACCAAC
>DASPJQ010000092.1:0-1232 GCA_035628535.1 Flavobacteriales bacterium
CAATCAATCAAACCGCTGCTTACGAGTGTCATTGGGTTTACAAAGTATAAGCAGCCGGTGTTCATATCAAATTGTGCAACATAACCTCTTACGCTTCCGGTTGTAAAAATAGTAACCGTATTCGGAACGGTACACAACCCGTCATAACTTACTGCGCTTGAGAACCTCAATACCTGATTAAAATTTCCTGTTATGTAAACCATGCCTGCATTTTCATCCAGTGCTATACCATTTCCTGTATTCCCAAGAAAATCTGTTGAGTTAGATGCCCATACTAAATTTCCACATTGATTGTATTTGGCAACAAAGGTGTTTGTTTCTAACGTTGAAGACAAACCTGAGTTAATGGTGACATCAGGATTATCCCCACCTTCAAGCGTAGTGCTTTTGGTAAATGTGCCAACCACATATACATTTCCTTGTTGATCGGTTATTACATCGTTATAAATTTCAGCAAACTGTGTATTCTTAGTGGTGTTGTGCCATCCGGCATCCAGATCAGGTCCCCATTTAGCTACGTAAATATCATAATCTGCAACATAAGGCATAACAGAGGGGCCGCAAATGGGTGCATCTTCAAAATTAAACTGAGCTTTATTTCCCCCGCTTATATAAAACTCATTGTTTGTTAAAACATGTATACTAAGACCGTAGTCAGGAGCGGCTGATCCATGAGATTCTGCCCAAAGATATGTTCCGGAACCGTCAAGTTTCAATCCAAACATATCACTGCTTCCTGCAGCAGTCAATGTCATGGAAGAAGTTCCGGGATCAAAATCAGTAGTTCCAAAATGGTAACCGGATATATACAAATTACTGGTGGCATCCATATCAATGTCTGTACACCACGTATCCGAGGTACCGGTACTAAAAAAACCTTTTACCCACTGGAATGTCCCTGAACTGTTCAATTTGTGGACATAACCGTTCAGCGCGCTGGGTCCTGCTAAATTTACTACAGGACCTGAAGGGTCAAAATCAGCGGTGCCGGTAAAAACACCACAGGAATAAATATTATTGGAACCGTCCAATACTAAACCATAACTTGCATCACTTAATGACCCGCCCATAGATTTGGCCCACGAAAAGCTACCGCTACTGTTAAGTTTGCTTATAAAAATATCGTCAAAGCCATTTGATGTTAAAGGATACGACCCACCAGGATTAAAATTTGCGGTACCGGCAAAGTAACCTGTTGTAATTACGTTTCCGTAGGGAACGTCCACTGCAAT
>DASPJQ010000093.1:0-1583 GCA_035628535.1 Flavobacteriales bacterium
TGCAAAATCGTAATTACCCAATCCCGCATACTGGTGGTCTAACTCATCCTGCAAAATCGCAGCGATCCGGTCGCGGATGATCTCAAATGTTTGCTTTGGTATTTTCTTTTTGAGTTTTCCCATTATTCAAAACCATCCAATAAACAAACGACTAACCCGCATTGCTCATCCGGAAAGAATGCGCGCATAATATAAGTAACCAGTGTACCGGTGCTATCTTTTGCTTTTACTTTGTGCTTATTCAAATCAACCTCGCCTTTTGCGTTGCGGATCGGGTACGATGGGTTTTTTTTAAGCAACACACTCTCTGAGAAAGCAACAACAACTTTTTTGCTATTTATCACATTGCCATCATCGGTAATACCAAAATGATGTTTTGTGTGTGTGCCGGTTATTGATGCCGTTTGTCCGTTGGGCGCAGTAAAATCCAATGAAATACCAAAGGCGCTTGTATCTGTTGTGATCTGCGCAATATCCTTTTGTATTTGATCCTGTAAACCCATTTAAACAAAAAAAGCGGTTTCAGTTTTCACATTCACCGCTTTGCTTTTATCAACATAGACTAAAACACCATCATTTTTTCTTGCTCCCTTTTTTTACCTCAGCGGGTTGTTCCTCCGCAATTGGTTGTTTATTTATCGGTTCAAGGAAGCCTTGTTTTGCGAGCTCCTCAGCAACACCCTCTGCGAAATTATTTTCGTACACGATGTCGCCGAGTTGATAAATTCTTTTACCAGGCCCGCTTACATTAAGAGCTTTTACTCTGTACTCTTTACCCAACATTAGGCAACAACCTGCATGGTGTAAATTGTGTCAACAGCTACCGGCACAGCAATACCAGCTGACTCAATATCCATAATACGGGATTTTGCGCGCTTGTCTTCGTACTCGTTCATAATAAACGCGCCTACTTTTGGCGGAGTGTTTGGACTCAGCAATTGAGGCACCGCAGCAAATGCAAGTTTAAACCTCGGAGTTTCCGGTATAATGATCGCCTTTTTTGCGTTCAGATACGGTGTTGAAACTCCCTGCGCGTTATCATAAAACTGAGGATATGCCCACAGGCGCACGCGGTACGATCCGGCAGAAATCTCACCGTGGAAAGTCGCGCCAACGGAGTTACGCTGTGGCGGAGCAATCTGATCCAGCGAGTAATTATAAATTTTTCCTCTGTCCTGTACTTTTGCGTTTGCAAGCAAATCGCGGAGCGCAGTCGATCCGAGCAACATATTAAATACGCCGCCCTCTGCTTTACCAACCTTGCGTAAAAAGTTACAACCTTCCTCTATTGAGGTTGCAGGATCAACGCTACCTGATGCCCAGTAATTACCACCACCGAGGTCTTTCAGCGAATCGGCTTTACGGGTATAGTCGATATTCTTACCAACCTTAACCTGTACGATACCATTTTCAAGAACCTGCGCGCATTGCAGTTCATACGCACGCTCAATTTTATTCTGCAACTCCATTGCCTTGTCGGCAACATCGTTAATGTAAGCTGCAAAAACAGCGTCATCAATCTGCGTTGCACCATAAAGGCGATCATACAACTGAAGCTGAGTTACGTCAAAATACTCGCGGAA
>DASPJQ010000094.1:0-4648 GCA_035628535.1 Flavobacteriales bacterium
TTACTTTCAACCATGAAATAAGATCACGCGTTTGTTGTGCTTTCATACACCAAAAGGGTTAAACTGGTTTGCAAAAAAGTATACGGAAAGATATTGAAAAATGTTATGCGTACCGAATACATTGGTGAAAAATCAAAAAAAAATCTTCCGGAACCGGAAGATTTTTTTGAAAAATGCTTTATTGAGTTTATCTAAACCCTTAAATCTTAATGGTTTCCGTGGTATTATCGTAGCTTAAATAGTACTCGCCCCTGGCAAGATTAGCCATATCAATGGTTTTACCATAACCTTTCTTGCGAATTTGCCCATACACATCGTACACTTCATAACTGGTTTCATTGGTAAACTCCACTGATTTGCTGGACTTGTTCCATTTATAGTCAGGCTTTTGAATGGTTGAACTGATTTCGGCAGTGGGTGATTTTTGCACCTTGCCCAGGTTGCCTTTTTGAATTACACGAAACTTATTTTCACCTGATACCAGGATCACTTTAAACTCATATTTATTTTCAGATGCGCTTCCTATACCCTGTACCTCGCCTACTTTAACCCATTTGTTCCATTTATATTGTTCAATGTCAAACGTCAACACCCCGCTTTCATTGGTGGTTATCCATTTTAACGCGCCCGCTTCATCAAGGGTAATTGATTTGGTTTCAAACGTAGGCATGGGCTTAAGCACATTGGCATTTAATACTTTTGGCACACACCCTTCCTTGTGAAAAATCTGAATGGTTACATTTTGCCCCTGCGTAAGTTTACGCGTGGTCAAGTCAATTTCAAAAGCCGATGAGCTTATTTGGTCTGAAGTGATTTCTCCATTTACCCTTACTTCATACGCGCAAAACCCGATCCCACTTGACGCAACTGAGTTAGAAACATAAATGTTTTTATTTTGGTATTGGCCTTCAATTAACAAAACATGGTTCTCGGCCTTGAGTGTGAATGCACTGCTAATAGTCAAAGCAGTTAAAGTCAGCGTTCTTTTCATACTGTTTACTCTCGTTCGTATAATGCAAAATTAGAGTTTTCATATTGATTTTTCTTAAATTAATCTTAATTTTTTACACGTTCACCGGGTTTTGTTTATAAACCGGCCTTTTGTACATAATCAATTGATTTTGAAATAAGTGCGGGGTATAAATCCATAAATGTATCATTTACCTGGTCAAAATGTTTTTCGAGAGGCATAATACTGTTTTTCAATGAATTCAAGCCAAATCGTTGGGCCATTTGGTTAAAAATGCGTTCCAGGTCATTTTTTTGTCGATAAGAATTTAACCAGTTATAATGAATTAACCGGTCCAAAAATTCCCGGCTTTGAGCCGAAACGAGATGAAAATTGGCCCTTAATGCTTTATGCGAATTTTCAACCTCAACTGCCAGTTCAGTCGTGTAAAACAGGTTCCAATTTATAGAGAGCATGTGATCAAAATAGACGTCAAGGGCAACCCCCGCGTATCTGCCAAAATACGGTGATAAAATTCGCTTCATTTGCCGCACTGGTTCAAACGTGTCAGTTACGTGATCAATGTGCCGGTGTAAAATCACTCCATGTTGAATCCCTGCAGGCAAATCAAGGTATTTTTTTCCTTTATACGCGTCAGCAACCAGGTTACCGGTAATAACCTGGTCAATGCCGTGACTGAGCTGAACATGCGCCAAAAAGTTCATTTATAAGCTATGAAAACCACTTGTAAAATAGTTAATTTACCACGAGTGGTATAAAGCTATATTTAAACAGTTGAAAAACAAAAACTATAATTGGTTTTACTGGGTAGCCCAATTGGGCGGCTGGGGCCTGTATTTGGGGTTGAGCATATTTGATGATTTTGCCCGGGGTAGAATCACAGCCTACAATTCGCTGTATACATTCCTGGTCATTATAAGCGGTTTACTCATTTCGCACCTTTTCAGGTTTATTATTAACCGCGAAAAAATTATTTCAAAGCCAATTCAACAGCAAATACTGCTGCTGCTTTTAATGGTAGCCTGCGGTGCACTGTTGCAGTCAGCCTCGCATATTTTGATTTCCATATTTATGCGAACTGCCGAGGTGAAAACACTTAATTTTTCGGTGGCTGTACTAACGTATGTTACCTGGTTTATCATTTTTATGCTGTGGATGATGCTGTATTTGTTTTACCAGTACGTAGAGCGGGCGCGCAGTAAATTTATAAACGAACTTAAGATGACAGCCATGCGCAATGAAATGGAACTTACAAACCTGCGCACCCAACTCAACCCGCATTTCATGTTCAATAGCATGAACAGCATACGTGCGCTCATTGATGAAAATCCTGCTAACGCAAAAACAGCCGTAACCAAACTGGCTGCCCTTTTGCGCAGTACCCTACAGCTCAGCAAACGCAATTACATAAGTTTAAAGGAGGAAATGGATATTGTTAACGATTACCTGTATCTTGAAAAAATGCGGTTTGAAGAACGGCTTGAATTCAGTTTTGACATTGACCATGACATGCGTGAGATAAAATTTCCCCCGCTCATGCTTCAAACCGTTGTTGAAAACGCCATTAAACACGGCATTTCAAAACTCACCCAGGGAGGCAGCATCACCATTAGCGCCAAAACCGAAAATGATGTGCATGTAATTCGTGTCATAAATACCGGGAAACTTGAACGTACGGGCGAGGATAACCGGGGTATTGGTTTGCTGAATACGTTAAAAAGATTACGTTTGCTATATGGAAAAAACGCAAACGTTGAATTGTATGAAAAGGATAATTTAGTATTTAGCGAATTGAGAATACCGGTGAAACATTAGTGATTTAAAAATTTAATTTTTTAAATCTTAAATTTTGAATATAAAAAATGAAAACAATAATAGTCGATGACGAACGTCTTGCGCGAAAAGAATTGCGCTCACTGCTGGAGAAATTTCCCGAAATCGTGGTGATTGATGAATGCAGCAATGCCATGGAAGCAAAAAGCAGCATTGAACGCAATGATCCCGATCTTGTTTTTCTTGATATTCAAATGCCGGGTAAAACAGGTTTTGATCTGATCAACGATCTGGATGTATCGCCACGCATTGTGTTTGTAACAGCTTATGATGAATATGCACTAAAAGCTTTTGAGGTAAATGCTGTTGATTATTTATTAAAACCTGTAAGCCCCGAACGGATTGAAGAGTGCATTAAAAAAATGCTGCGTTTAGAGGCTGAAAAACAGGAAAAAATAACCCTTGCGCAAACTGCCCGGTTAACTGAAAACGACCGTATTTTTTTAAAAGACGGTGAAAAATGCTGGTTTGTTCAGTTAAGCGATATACGTGTTTTTGAATCGGAAGGCAACTACGTGCGGGTTTATTTTAATGACTGTAAACCGCTCATCCTTAAATCACTTAATACACTGGAAGACAGGCTTGATGAAAAAACATTTTTCAGGGCAAACCGTAAATTTATCATTAACCTGAGTTACCTCCAAAGCATTGAGACCTGGTTCAACGGGGGACTTATGGTGACCCTTAAAAACGGTGAAAAGGTTGAGATTTCAAGACGCCAGGCGGTAAGATTCAAGGATTTAATGAGCCTTTAGGTTACGTTTTTCAGCCGTTTTAACAAATAAAAATAGGGGTATAAAAATTTAAATTTGTCTCCCAAAAACAACAGTTTACCTAATTTTTACGCCAACGCATTTTATTTTTCTTAATTTAGGTCTACGCATGGAGGAAATATTTGTAGTCGCAACTGATAAAACACCGGGTGTTATTTTCAGAAAAAACGGGGAACTTGAAATTGTAGGTAAGTCCATTCCCGAAAACGCAGAAGATTTTTTTGATCCTGCATTGAAGTGGCTTGAAAAGTACGTGGAAAACCCTGCAGAGAAAACCCGCCTTTCAATTAACCTGGAATATTTCAACATCTCATCGTCAAAACGAATCCTGTTTATACTTTATAAACTCAATGAGCTCATGGCAAAAAATGCCGATGTAAAGGTAAACTGGTTGTATGACGACAACGATGAAGATATGTTTGAAGTGGGACAGGACTATGCCTTCATGGTTAAAATTCCCTTTGAATTTATTGAAATTGACAGGGTGAAAATTAATCAACCGCAGTATATTGCCGCTGCTAGCTAACAACTGGAAGAAACGCGTACGCATACTTTTTTGTTTTTCCTGTTTTTTGCCATCCTTCTTTTACTTTTATTGCTTTTCAATTGGTTGTTACAGTGGACCGCAACGCGCAGTTGCGTAACACACGTTGATTTTTTGCACGCATATTTTAATGCCCGCGATTTGTCAATTTTTATTTTTCCCCTAACCTATTTACCGGTTGGTGTTTTTGTTATGGCTAACCTGTACCGCATACGGGTCCTTAATTTATTTTTGATGGCTTATTGCCTGTTGATAATGACCCGCATGCTTTGCATTTTCATACTTCCATTTTGCGAGCCTGAGGACGCCATCCCCTTAAACGACTATTTACTCAATACATTTTTTTATCCGCGAGGGTATTGCGCGTTGGACCTGTTTTACTCAGGCCATACCGCTACGTTATTCCTGTTAACCCTAATTGTTCCTAAACCGTGGAAATTTTTATTGCTGGCATTAACGCTGATACTTGCAACGTTGGTGGTATGGCAAAAAGTGCATTACACCGTTGATGTGCTGGCCGCATTGCCG
>DASPJQ010000095.1:0-1518 GCA_035628535.1 Flavobacteriales bacterium
ACACATTACTTTTTTGCCTTCAACTGTGATGGGCATAGCATCCCAAACAAATTTGCGGCTTGATGTCCATGCAAAGTCACGAACATTTTGTGCAGTATAGATCCAGGTTTTAGTACCTGTGGCTTTATCTTTTTCGTTTGCTTTTGCTTCAGCAAGAGTTACTATTTCAATTGGCTCTTTTGAAGTTTGTGCTTGTTTCCACCGGGCTTGTTGTGCAGGCGTTAATACTTGTGCATAATTCATACACTCGCCGGTAGATCCTACTACATGGTCATTGGGAACAGTCATTTGTACTTTAAAGTTGCCAAAGGTCAATGCAAATTCACCACGGCCAGTGAATTGCTGATTTTGCCAGCCCCTTACATCATTGTAAACGGCAAGACGAGGATACCATTGGGCTAGAGTGAACAGGTGATTGCCATCCTCCGGGAAAAACTCGTAACCGCCACGGCCACCCTGAACTAAACGGTTTGGAATCTTGTAGTTCCATTCGCAGTTAAAAACAAATTTTTGCCCTGGCTTAACGGGTGTTGGTAATTCAACACGCATCATTGTTTTGTTTACCAGGTACTTTAATGGCTTTCCTGTTGCATCGGTCAGCTTTGTAATGTTAACACCATAACCATTGTCTTTACGATTGGCTTCAGCAGTTTCCAAAGCCTGAACGGTAGTTTGACGAGGAATAGCGTTGCTGTTCTGGTAGTTTGCATTTTTTGTAGAGGAATGTTCATTCTCATCTAACTGCAGCCAGATATAGGTTAGTACATCCGGAGAGTTGTTATAATAGGTAACTGTCTCACTGCCGGTCAGTTTCAAATTCTTTTCGTCTAAAGTTGCCTTAATATCGTAATCGCAGCGTTGCTGCCAGTACTTAGGTCCGGGTGCACCGCTGGCTGAACGGTACTCGTTTGGCGTGGGCAGTATAGTGCTCAGCTGCTCAAACTTGTTACCGTGATTTGACCCCGGATTGTTTTGAATGTTTTGAGCAACAGCGCTGCCACAAAGGCCTGCCAGAGCAAAAAACATAAAAACCTTTTTGTTCATTGTGTATTGTTTTTGTTTATGTTGGAAAACGTTCGATTGCAATTTTTAAAGCTACTATAAATACTATTGCTGAAATGCCCCAAATCCACCAGCGGCGATTTAGCCTTAAAATGTAGATGAATAAGTATGCAAGCAGCAGAATGATAATCACCAAAACAATCTGACCCACCTCGAGCCCTAAGTTAAATTGAAGCAGCGGCCAAACGATGTTTTCATCTTTTGGCAGCATAAAGCGGATGGTATTGGCAAACCCTAACCCGTGGATGAGGCCAAAGAACAACGCCAAAAAGTAGTTGAGGCGTATAGCCCTCGGATTAAAGTTTTTATAAAAGAAATTGGTAAGTGCTGTAATCACAATCGTGCACGGAATTAGAAATTCTACAAGCTCTGCATCAACTGTGATGGTTTCAGTTGCACTCAACGCTAATGTAATGGAATGACCAATTGTAAATGCCGTTACCAAGATCAAAACCT
>DASPJQ010000096.1:0-3829 GCA_035628535.1 Flavobacteriales bacterium
TTTCAATGACCGTGTTCTGCACAAATTTCAAATTGGGATTAAGGTCGTTTTTGGTGGGAAGGTATTTATTCCTGTTTTCTTCCATTCGCAACTCAGCCTGGTGTTTCAATTCAAGTGGAAGTGCTAAAAACAACAAATATAATTCGTACAGTTTTTCCACCGAATGAAACAGGCTTCGCTCTCCCTTCATCAGGCTATCACCTTCACCCTGGTACCAGGCGTAAAGATTCTGTAAAACTTTTATGCGCAAATGCCTGCGTGTTAACATAAAGAGAAAGAACTGCTTTAAATTTCTAAATCTTAAATTAAATATTTCCGCCTTTTGACCTTATGCGCTCTTCGGCAACCTGGTTGGCGGCTAAATAAGTGGGTATGCCTTTGTCACCTGAAGTTTTAATGATGGTTGCAATGGTATCATAAATTCCGGCCGCTTGTTTCATTGCGGCATCACGGTCATAACCCACAATTTCATGGTAACAATTTATCAAGCCGCCCGCATTAATAGCAAAATCAGGCGCGTAAAGAATTCCTTTGTCCATAACCGCTTTGCCATGTACCGTTTCGTCTTTTAACTGGTTGTTTGCCGCTCCTGCAATAATTGAACATTTTAAACGCGGCAGCGTGTGATCATTTACCGTTGCACCCAATGCGCAAGGCGCGTATACATCCACGTCAAGATCATAAATTTCTTCGGGTTTAACAACGGTGGCCTTGAATTTATCAGCAACTTCCTTCAGCGTGTCTTCGTGTATATCGGTTACAAAAACTTTGGCACTGTCTTTTGTCAGGTATTCAACAAGGCTATAGCCAACATGACCAACACCTTGTACTGAAACTTTTTTTCCTGCAAGACTGTCGCTGCCGAAACGTTGCTTCAAACAAGCTTTTATTCCGGAATATACACCAAAGGCTGTTACAGGCGATGGATCACCGCTGCGTCCAGGCAAACCCACAACGCTTTTTGTTTCTTTACTCACAAACTCCATGTCTGAAGGACTTATTCCTACATCTTCGGCAGTAATGTATTTTCCACCAAGACTCTCCACGAATTTTCCAAACCTGCGGAATAAGGCTTCCGATTTGTCTTTACGGCTGTCGCCAATAATTACTGCCTTACCACCGCCAAGGTTCAAGTTTGATATGGAAGCTTTGTATGTCATACCGCGCGATAAACGCAACACATCGGTCAACGCATCGGCCTCACTGGAATAATTCCACATGCGCGTACCGCCAAGGGCCGGTCCCAAAACAGTATTGTGAACGGCAATTATTGCGCGTAATCCTGTTGCCTTATCGTTACAAAATAAAACCTGCTCATGACCGTAACCAGCCATTTGACTCAAAGGGCCCGCCTCCTGTGTCACTGTATTTTTAACTTCTACCATGATCTTTCTGCTTAAATTTCTCTCTGAATTTTTGATATGTGTATTATCTCCTTTTTAATTGTCATATCGAATATTTATGCGTAGTTGTATTTAATTTGAAACATGAATATTTCTTTGTTCGTGAGGGCAAATTTATAATAAATTTGATGTGTGCAACTGAATTTTATCAAGTAAAGTGAAGCATTTAAAGGCCTTGAATAAATATCTTTGGAAGTACAAATGGCATTTGGGACTCGGCCTTGTATTTATCATTGTGTCAGACCTTTACGGAGTGTGGGCGCAAGTATACATCAGGGAGGGCATTGATGCGATTGCTAACGGAGGAATTGGCCTTGGCAAAATTACCGGTGTTTACGTTAACCTGTATTTTTCACAAGGCGCTGAAGCTCTGAATCTATTCCATATAAATCCAGGTTTAGGCCAGGCTGCAGGCGTTTACGCTCAGGTGTATTTTTCACAGGGAATTGACGCACTCGAGGGATACCGCATTAACACAATGAACATGCAAAAAATAGCTTCAGATCCGGCATTGAGGGCTAATTTTTATGAGTTAATCATTCATTGCGTTTTGCTTTTTTTAGCATTTAATGCTATTAAAGGCTTTTTCCTTTTTTGCCAGCGTCAAACCATCATTGTCATGTCGCGCAGAATTGAATATGATTTGAAAAACAACATATACAAACATTACCAGGAGCTGCCAATAAGTTTTTACCAGAAAGGAAATACAGGCGACATTATGAACCGCATAAGCGAAGATGTAAGCAAAGTACGCATGTACCTTGGCCCGGGAATTATGTATACCATTAATCTTGTTGTTTTACTGCTCATAACCATTACACAAATGTTCCAGGTCAATGTTGAACTAACGGTTTATGTCCTTTTGCCGTTACCCGTAATGGGATGGCTGGTATTTACCATCAGTAACCGCATCAATAAAAAAAGCGCCCTGCTTCAGCAAAAACAGTCGGAACTTTCTGTCCGCGTACAGGAAGATTTTACAGCAATACGGCTTATAAAGACGTTTGGAAAAAAGCTGTTCGCCTCAAAGAAATTCGGAGAAAAGACCGATGATTACAAACATTCAGCCGTGAGCCTGCTGCGCACCGATGCTTCATTTATTCCCGTAATGACCGTATTGGTTGGACTCAGCACCGTTTTAACCATTTGCATTGGCGGCATATTGGCCATTGAAGGAAAAATTACCATAGGCAATATTGGTGAATTTGTGATTTACGTAAACATGCTTACATGGCCGTTTGCTATGGTAGGGTGGATAAGTTCCCTCATACAGCGCGCTGCCGCCTCGCAGGAACGGATCAATGAATTCATGCACGAAAAACCGTATACTGAAAAACTTTATAAAGGTCAAGCCATTGAGGCCGATTTTGATTCCATTATTTTTGACAATGTCGGCTTCAGTTATCCGGGCGGCACACGCAAAGCGCTTCAGGATATTTCATTTAGCATTCCTAAAGGAAAAACACTTGGTATTATTGGCAAAACAGGTTCAGGAAAAACAACCATAGGCAACCTGTTGAATGCCGAACATACAGCGTACAAGGGCCGCATTTATATTGGTAAAAATGAATTAAGCACTATAGCCCTGCATGATTTGCGAAACAAAATTTCGTGTGTACCCCAGGACGCTTTTCTTTTTTCGGACACCATTAAGGGGAATATCGCTTTTGGGGCGAAAAACAACGCGGATCAACCCACAATAGAATATTACGCGAAAAAAGCGGTGGTGCATGAAAATATAATGGGCTTCGAAAAGCAATATGATACTGTTGTGGGCGAAAGAGGTATTACGCTTTCAGGCGGGCAAAAACAGCGCATAACCATTGCCCGCTCTCTCATACGCGAACCTGAAATATTGCTGTTTGACGACTGTTTAAGCGCAGTAGACGCTGAAACCGAAAGAGAAATCCTGGACAATTTGATTGAATCAATGAAAGGAAAAACCACGCTGCTTATTTCGCACAGGGTATCAACCGTTATGCATGCCGATGAAATTATTGTGCTGGACGAAGGAAAAATTGTAGAACGTGGAAAACACCCTGAGCTTGTAAAAAAAGGCGGGCTGTATCAATCACTTTATACGAAACAATCAGGTAACAATTAGACAAAAAGCTTATTGGTGAACAAATGCAAATAACCATGCCACCAATCATTGCGTCTTCCTGTGTGAGCCTCAGTTACTTTGCCCTCTGTGTCAAAAAATCCATTTATCTATTAAAAAACAGTTATCTTTGTAACAGTAATGATTAAAAATGCATACGCAACGGCTTATTATTATTTGCCATGGAACCATGGTAAACCGGTGATGCATTGAATGGATTAAACCAAAAATTTAATTTTTATATAACCATCCCGGTCACCAAAGGCCGGGATTTTTATTTTATACCTATGATTAAAATGCAACAAAATTACACGGCTTACGGTAA
>DASPJQ010000097.1:0-6361 GCA_035628535.1 Flavobacteriales bacterium
ATAAGAATAAACTCATTAAAGAATTTGGTATGATTGACAGTACGGTACGCCAGCATATGAAGAATTTTTTTGGGGCGTTGCAATTGCCCGCTGTGTACCCGATGGAATGGCCCGATGCCACAGCGTTTACCCCACCGGGCATGTATTTAAACCATACCAGTAATGCTTTCGGGAAAGATGTGTTCCAGTTTAATTTTTATGGGGGAAAATACAATACACGCGCAATGGAATGGTTGTACATGCATGAAGCCATACCGGGTCATCATTTGCAAAGCATATTCTGGCAGGCCAAACCAGGAACCGTGCAAAGCCTTTTTGTTTATCCTGGAAATTTTGAAGGATGGGCCTGCCACATGGAATATTTCGGAAAAGAGTTTGGTTTGTTCACCGACCCTTACAGTTATTTGGGTAAATGGGAATGGGACCTCGTTCGCTCAGCACGTTTGGTGATTGATGCCGGGATCCATTATTATGGATGGACACGTGAGGACGCTTTGGAATATTGGAAAAAAACCATTCCCGGCCAGGACGATATTGCCGAGCGTGAAGTAACACGCGTAACCAATTGGTGCGGGCAGGCCCTTAGTTATAAAGTGGGGTCTGATTTTATTTTCAACCTGAAAACGGAATGGATGAACCGTAACCCAAAAAAAAAGCACAAAGATTTTTACCTGGCGTATTTGAAATCGGGAAATATTCCGCTTAAAGTCCTTGAAAGGCGTTTATTGGAAATTGATTAGGAGCTATCTCAGAAATGTCTTTTTAGCTTTTTAACACAGAGGCCGAAAAGACGCGCAGAGGCTGGTAATAGTTGCAGAGTTGAACAAGTATAAATTTTATCAATGAAGAATATTTTAATGGCATTGGCTGCATGCTTGTGTTCGGCTTTTTTCATCAAACCCCCTGGACCTGAAATTATTTTGAAAGAACCGGGTGTTGAAAACGCCTATCCGCGCCTTTCTGGAAATGGAAAAAAAATTTTGTACCAGTCAAACCGTACAGGCCAGTGGCAATTGTATATATTGGAAGTGGCTTCCGGTAAATCAACGCGTATAACCAACGATACATTTGACAATAATTTTCCCGATTGGAGCCCAAAAAACGACTGGATTGCTTTTGTAAGCAACCGTGACGGGAATGAGGAAATTTATACAATGAAAACTGATGGAAGTGGCCTGAAGCGTTTAACCGGTAATGCAGCCCGCGATATTCACCCGTATTTTAGCCCCGATGGAAAATATCTTTTATTTAATTCAACGCGTGGTAACGGTTCATTGGATATATACCGGTTGAAACTTGAAGGTTTAAAAACGGAACAGTTAACCGATACGTATGATGATGAAACCTGTGCGCGGTACTCGCCTGATATGAAAAAAATAGTGTACCTGCGTAACAATGCGCGCGAGGACGATGTGTATGTACTTGATATGAATACGGCATTAAGCGACAACCTGACCAAAACACCAAAACTTACTGACGGCTGGCCCATGTTCAGTAATGATGGCAAATGGATTTACTATTCGGGCATGGAAACCGGTGTATATTGTATAAACCGCATAGGGATTGATGGTAAAAATAAACAGCAGTTGACCCGGGCAAAACCGGGCGAAGAGGATGCCCGGGTATTTGTTGCGGCTGACGGTCGTTCCATTATTTACAACAAGCGTGTTGAAGGGCTGATTGCGATTTATGGTCTTGATGTGTCAAAACTATAAGCGCTAACCAGTTATGCATAAAACATCCTAATTGTAAATTGCGTATATTTACGCGATTGATGAGGCTTATAAGTATAACATTCACTTTACTGGCATGTTGTTCATTTGGCCAGTATACCAACGTGCTCATCAGCACCATGAATGACCCTGAAGAAGTTTCAATATGCATTAATCCGAAAAACACCAACCAGGTTGTGGCCGGCAGCAATACCGACAATGTGTATTACTCAACCGATGGCGGTTTGACCTGGACCGATTTTACACTGACTGATCCACTCAACGGTGTGTGGGGCGACCCTATTATTTTTACCGATACGGCCGGTGTGTTTTATTATGCGCATTTATCCAACCCGCCAACCGGTAGCTGGATAGACCGCATTGTTGTTCAGAAATCAACAGACGGAGGCGCCACCTGGAGTGCGGGCACCTACATGGGTTTAAACGGCACCAGGGCACAAGACAAGGAAGCCGTGGTGGTGAACCAGGCCAACAATGAAATTTATGTTACCTGGACCCAGTTTGATGTATACGGCAGCACCGCTTCAGCCGATTCGTCCATCATTTTATTTTCCAAATCAACCGATGCCGGAATAACGTGGAGCACACCTACGCGGTTAAGCAAATACGCTGGCGATTGCATTGATAGTGACAACACTGTTGAAGGAGCCGTACCGGCTGTTGGGCCTGCAGGTGAGATTTACGTGACCTGGATGGGTATTAATGGATTAATGTTTAATAAAAGCCTTGACGGTGGAAATACATGGTTACCGGTAGAACAAAACATCACAGGTGTGCCGGGCGGTTGGGACTATAATATTTCAGGTTTGCAGCGTTGCAACGGTTTGCCGGCCATGGTGTGCGATTTGAGCGGGGGACCCAACCATGGTACGCTTTATATCAACTGGACCGACCAACGCAACGGTACAACTGATACGGACGTATGGTTTATCAAATCAACCGATGGAGGAAATACGTGGACATCGCCTTTGCGGGTAAATGACGATCCTGCAGGCAAACAGCAGTTCCTTACCTGGATGACCGTTGATCAAACCAATGGTTACATTTATTGTGTTTTTTACGACCGCAGAAATTTCTCAAGCGGGAACCAAACCGATGTTTACATGGCACGTTCGGTTGACGGTGGAAATACGTTTACCAATTATCAGATCAACGATTCACCTTTTACGCCAAGCCCTGTTGTGTTTTTTGGCGATTACACGGGTATATCGGCTGTAAACAATATGGTGCGGCCCATGTGGATGGAATATGGAGGAGGTACACTTAGTGTATGGACAGCGATTGTTGACGGAACAACATTAAGCATGAACGAAAATCCGGACAATACCTATAAACCATGGGCAACGCTTCAAAACAATCCCAATCCATTTAGTGAGTCAACCGTCATTTCGTTTGAACTGGATAAACCCACTTCAATAACACTTTATATATATAATTCGGCCGGTAAAAAAGTGGCAACATTATACGAGAACGAAAAATTTAAAAAAGGTAATTTCGATTACGTGCTTAACTCTTCAACGTTTAATTTAAATCCCGGGGTGTATTATTATACGCTTTGGCGCAACGGTGTTCCTGCATCAAAACGCATGGTGGTGCGTTAAAAAGAATGCGCTGCTTTTAAGGCAACGCATCATAACGTAAAACAGAACAGAAACGGGAACTTTAATTTTTTATCACATGCCATAAATACGTTTTTTTGTTCGGTTTCCCGGGAATTTCTTAAATAACCTCGTATTTTTATTTTTCTTTTTTTGTGATAAAAAGTTCAGGGAAAAAATGAAAGATTAGATTGTATAAAAAGAAAAACCCCGACTTTTGGGCCCGGGGTTAATTCTGACTAAATGGTCTTTCAATAGTTGAATATTGAAAGTATATGTAGTACAACCTGCAGGAAAATAACTGGTTCAGGAGGCAATTTCATGTGTTCTAACCGTTCTCTTCAATTTCAAACCTTTGAACAAGTTATCGCCCTACGCGGTTGCTAATTGCTTTTTTTGTAAATGTGTTCTTTTTTCGTAATTTCTTCTACCTCTGTAATAAATTTTGAAACTTTGGGATTGGCATAGGCGCCATAAGCGTCAATCAGCATTCCTTTTACACCGTCATTGGTTTCAATGGCATATAAAATGGAACTGTCAGCCGGGTCGCTTTCACCTTCAAACCGGTAAAAATTATTAATCTTTACCTGTGAAGGCAAATATGTTTTTTTAGTGCTTGGCGCTTCCAGCCCTTTTTCCTGTGCTACAAAATTTTCATTATAACCTTCTTTCTGCAGCATGTTTGTACAACTCACAAGGGTTGACATTTCTGATTTTTCAAACGTTTCCATTTATTATTTTTCTTTTGAACAAATTGGAAGAACCGTGCCATTCAAATGGCGTTTGCTTTGAAAAACTTAATAAACAGGATGTTGTTTTCTTTTGGATAGAACATGTTATTGAATAAGTGTAAAATAAAATTGCCATCGCGGGAGGTGCTTTTCATTTTGACGATTGTGGGTGCACGCCCCCGGCAGCATTAAAAATGCAAAAGGGCCTCTAGTATCGAGGCCCCTTAAAATTCTTCAGTGCTTTTACCATTAGGTGTCTTTTTTAAGACATAAGATATTTTTCAATCTTTGAAGAATTTGCTAAATAAAATGTAATAATTGTGCCATAAAAAATGTTAATTAAAAATCAGCCAATTAAATTCATTCACGAATATTTTTTTTTCATTGTGGGAATTTTTTTCTTATTTTAGAATAAATCAATGGTACCATGAAAGCACTTTATCAGCTCATTTGTTTTTTTGTAGGCATAAGTCTTCTTAACTCCTGTAACACCGGGCGTTATTATGCCAATAAACGCATAAAACATGCTTGCGAAACAGAAGAGATAGCAAATAAAAATGCTCCGGAGACCTATATGGTTTCTAAGGAAACAGCGGAAAAACCGGTAGTACAGGTTGAAAATATCCCGGTAACCAGTGATGTCGGCCCCGGTTTGACAAACACACCAAAAACAAACCAATTCCACGATGAAATTTTAATGGAAGAACCGGTGGCGGCTAAAGAAAACATAATACAAAAGAATGTGCCGGTTAAACAGCTGATAAATCAACATGCAACAATGGAAATGAAAAGTGATGGCGGGGCAGGAAAAGGTCTTTACGTTATACTGGTTGGCTTGTTAATGCTGTTGCTTGGTTGGGTGCTTTATGCGCTCACCGGAGGCAACGCATTCGGTCTTTTGTTTGCCTACATTTTTGGTATTGCAGCCGGCATCCTTGTTTTATACGGGTTAATCCTTATCATTTTAGCCATCGCTTAATTCGTTGAACGTTTTATTGGCGCAGCTGTACAGGTTGACAAAAATACCTGCAATGAAACATTTTTACCGCTGCCTGATTTTGCTATTGGTCGTGCATAACCAGGTACATGCCGAATGGGTACCCCCCTGGGAAATTACCGGGCGTAACGTTGATTCAACCTTAAGCCAGGGTACCGGGATGTTCGCGGTAAAATTTATTGCTCCCAACGGTACCATGGCAACAGGTCTTATCAACATTACCCTTGATCATTGCAACATCAGTCAACAGGCCGATGCTAACGGCAAAGTGTATTTTGCAGCATCAGCAGGAAAACATGTGATTTATTTCAGTACATATTACTACGAAGAAATAAAAACCGACACACTTGTTGTGGCCGACCGTGAACGCATTGAAATAACCGTGCGTTTTGAAAATGACAATGAACCCAGGCCCATGAAAAAACCGGTAATTTATGTATATGCGCAACAGAAAACGCCTGTTCATATTAGCCTGGACCTTGAATACAACCTCCTGTTTTCATACCCAACCTACGGCCAGGGTTGGGAATTCACGGCTTTACCAGGCGGGACGTTAATGGTAAATGAAAAAGCATACAATTACCTTTTTTGGGAAGGAGGCGATGCGGCAAAAGCGTTTGAACTGCGAAAGCACAACGAAGGATACATGGTTAAAACCGACACATTGCTGCATTTCCTTGAGAACAGCCTTACAGCAATGGGTTTTAATTCAAAAGAGCAGCAGGATTTTATTACCTATTGGTACCCGCAAATGAAAAAATATGAAGTAAACTACGTGCATTTTGTATTTAATACAACCAATAGGGGTTTTCCACCCATGAAATGCACGCCCGCACCGCAAAATCTCTACCGCATGAGCATGTTGTGGCTTGGGACCGACACCAGTTTTATTGTTGAGGAAACCTTTGGCCGGGAATCACGCCAAATTGAGTTAAAACCGCAGGTTTTTCCGGTTATTAAGCGGGAAGGATTGACCATAGTGGAATGGGGTGGAGCGGAAATGCGGACGCAAACCGTATATTTAAAACATTGATATGAAAAATATACTTGCAATAATTTTTTTTCTTGTATCAACGTATACATATGCTGGTGACGGCAAAGGCATTATTAAATGCATTGGTGATTCGTACCAGGTAACCGCACGAAAATCGGACAAATCGTTAAAACCAAACAAAACAAAAGCATTTTTCACGTTTAAAAACCAATCGGGAAGCATTGTTACAAGCGATGTTATGGTTTCTTGGAAGACCGACAGCCTGAAACTGCACCCCAATAAAAAAGGTGAAACCAGTATGGTGCTTG
>DASPJQ010000098.1:0-1116 GCA_035628535.1 Flavobacteriales bacterium
GTTTTTTACACGGTGGTGGATTTCTTTGAGCAGCAATTCACGTTCTTCTTTTTGCTTGGTAAGTTCAATGGTACGCTGGTTTACCTTTTTTTCAAGCAGCAACCGGTGAAACTCATCACGCTGCTCGCTCCTGAATTTCAAAAATGCCAGGAACCCGAAAAACAGGATAGCAATGGTAATGTAAAACCACGGTTTAAGCCAGAACGGGGCCGTGATGGTGAATGAATAAGTGTCAGTAATGCCGGTGGGCTCTTTGTTTTTATCAAGTGTTTTTACCATAAACGTATACGTTCCCGCAGGCAGATTGCTATATGTTGCAATGTTGGTTTTTACCGGGGGCGACCACGATTTATCGAAGTTTTCCAGTTTAAAGGAATAAGAAACATCGTTTGGCCGGCATTTTTCGGTGCAAATGAACTGGAAGGTAAGATGGTTCTGGTAATGGCTGAAAACAGGATCAAGGTAAAGTGATGTGGAACTTTTAACCGGCCCGTGCTCAATTTCCGAAAATACAGGCGTTGAATAAAAAATACTCAGGCCATTGATAATGACTTTGTGATTGCAAACGGTTTTGAATTCTTCTTTACCAATGTATTTGATTAAACCACGAATGGTGCAAAAATACAAATCACCTTTTGGCGATTCGTATACACCGCGGCTGTTGCACTCATTTCCAATAAAACCATCAATCATGGAAAAATGATCGATTTTTTCAATTTTGCCGTATGGGCCAAGTTTTAAGCGGTTAACGCCTGCGTTACTTCCAACCCAAACGTTGTCTTTTGAATCACATTTGACGAGGTAGAGAGTGTTGGACACAAGCCCGTTTAGCCGATCATATTTTTCATACTTGAGCCCATCGTAACGCATAAGGCAGCGGTCGGTCGAAAACCAGATATTTCCAAAGCGGTCTTCTGAAATGCAGCCCACATAACTGTTGCAAAGCTGGCTGTTGTCTAAAATTTTTAGTTTGCGATTCTGCAAATAGGCTATACCGTTACCCGTACCGATCCACAGTCGTCCATTCTTGTCATACAGCAGTGAATGAATGTAATTGTGAATAAATCCTTTTTTTTCATTATATGTTTCTATCACGCGTACGCCATGCATGATAAA
>DASPJQ010000099.1:0-9005 GCA_035628535.1 Flavobacteriales bacterium
CAATCAACTATCAATCGCGTATGTTTTTTGCGGCTTGCTTTTTAAATAAAGTGGCCAATGAATTACCATGATTATAAAGAATGCATTGAGGCGTGTTTGGAATGCGCTGCAATATGTCACCATTGCGCAAGCATGGACCAAAAAGAGATCGGCAACATGAAAAAATGTACCCAGCTCGATATGGAATGTGCAGCCATTTGCGAAGCGGCCGCAACGTTAATGAGTTTAGGCAGCAGCAAAGCGCGCGAAATATGTAAGTTGTGTGCTGACTTATGCGATAAATGCGCCAGCGAATGCGAGCGCCACGATAATGAACATTGCAGGGAATGTGCAATAGCATGCCGTAATTGCGCGGCCATTTGTAAAAACATGTAAATATGAAGACCTTTTTAGTGCCGACCGATTTTTCCGACATTGCAACAAACAGTATGAATTATGCACTTGAATGGGCGCGGCATGAAAATGCCAAAGTTGTTTTGCTGCACATATTCAACGAAATTTTTGTAATGCCGGGCGTGCTGGAGGAAGTAACCGCACAACAAATTATTGCCAACCAGGATGCCGCCAGGGCACGCCTGCAGGAAATTTATACCGAAATACTGGAAGAAAAAAAAGTTGCCTGCGAGCAGCTTGCTTTATTTGGTACACCGGTTGATACCATACTTGAAGTGGCCGAAGAAAAGCAGGTTGACCTGATCATTATGGGGACCCATGGTGCAAACGGATTTCTGGAACGGTTGCTGGGAAGCACTACAACCAAGGTCATCGAACAGGCGCAATGCCCTGTTATGGCCATCCCGGAAAACGCACGCTTCAAAGAAATTAAAAAATTCACCTATGCGACCGATTACCACGCCCATGACATAGAAGCCCTCAAAGCGGTTGCAAACTTTGCAAAATCGTTTAATGCCCGGTTGAACTTAATCCATATTCATGTGGGTGATTTTGCTTCTTCGCAAATGATGTTGAAAGAATTTACCGAAAAAACAGTTGCCGCTACAGGTTACGCAAACATCGGCTTTCAACTGATTTCAGGACGTGACGTGGAAAAAGAACTTGAAGCGTATATGGATGCCGGGGAAACTGACCTCATGGTTATGTCAACCCACCAGCGCAATATTTTTGATAAATTGTTTGGCAAGAGCATAACCAAGCGTGTAACCTTTCACACCCACATTCCGCTCCTTGTTTTTCACCACAAACAAACACCCATTATTTTTTAACTTTGGTGAATGGCTTCATTTTCGGAAATAATACATTCGGGCAAACCTGTACTGGTTGATTTTTATGCAACCTGGTGCGGCCCCTGCAAAACAATGGCCCCGTTGTTGGATGAATTGAAATCAATGGTGGGCGAAAAGGCGGTCATTTTAAAAATTGACGTGGATAAAAACCCCGCTGCAGCCAACGCGTATCAAATACAGGGTGTACCTACACTGATTCTTTTTAAAGACGGGAAACCGGTTTGGCGCCAGTCAGGTGTTGTGCCACCGGCACAGTTGAAACAAATTATAGCTCAACATAGCTGAAAATCTGTTTGCATCCCCATAACCCGGGGATTTTAACATTCTTTTAACGCCCTGGTGCACTTTCAATCTTTATATTTGATCACCTGTGAAATTTATAGCATACATATTGCTGGCCTGTTTTACGTTTATGCACGCGAGGTGTGTTTTACCCGAAATCTCATTTGGCTGCCAAGAAGATCAGGTTGAAACGGTTTGCAGTGAAAATACCTGTTGTTTTAAAAAAGTGAGCCAGGAATCTAAAAAATCATGCAAAAAACCCGGTAAAAAGCAATGTGGCGATCAGAAAGGTTGTGATCCTGCCACCTGTTGCATTTGTTGCTTTGCATTGATTGTTGAGCCGGCAAAATTTGTAAAAACCAGTTTCATTGAACAAAACAAACCGCTTCCCGGTTATTCCAATAATTTTATTTCCACGTATATTTCAACTTCGTGGAACCCACCTGAAATGGTTTGGTCCTCCCAGAATTCCACCCAAAGGGTTGGATGATATTTCTTTTTTTATTAAACCATTTAAATTATTTGTATGAAGAAAATAGTTGGAATGGGCATGCTGGCTGTATTGTTGACAGCTGCAAGCCCGGCTTTTGCCACAGGTAAAGGAGATAAAGCAAAAAAGCAAAAATGCTCGAAGGCCAAAACATGCGTTCAAAAACCATGCGATAAGCCTTGTGAACCTTCAAAATGCACAAGCATGTGTCCGCCATGCTGCAGGCATTAATGCTTCCATAATCTAAAAAAGGCCCATCACTTTTGGTGATGGGTTTTTTATTATATTTAAACCGGTAATGAAAAGAATAAGCCTGGTAGTTTGTAGTTTATGGTTCCTGAACACAGGAGCTCAGACCATAACCTGGTTTGGGCCTGTAACCGTTGCCAATGGTGCTACATACGGTAACACTTATCCGCGCATAAACCTGGTAAGCGGCAATAAACCAATTGTGACCTGGGGCAAATCATCAACCAATGAATTGTTTTCAGCGGTTTGGAACACATCTGCTTTTAATGCACCCATACAATTGAACCCTTCCGGTGTCGATCCATATGTACAAACCTGGACTGGTCCGGAAACGGCAACATCAGGTGATACAGTGTTTACAGCATTCAGCACGCAACCGGCCGGGACAGGAAAAATTTACATGGTAAAATCAGTTGATGGAGGAATGACTTTTACCGATACCGTGCGTGTTGATAATGTAGGTACGAATTACGGATGGATACCAGCGGTGGCTGTTTTGCCCTGGGGAAATCCCATTATAAGTTTTATGCGTCATGACGCGGCCTATGATTCTATTGATTATGTTACCACAAAATCACTTGACGGAGGATTGACTTTTTTACCGGAAGTGAATGCTTCGGCATCATCGCCCGGTGTGGTGTGCGATTGCTGTCCTTCGGCAATTGTATCAAGCGGCAATACGGTTGTACAGGTTTTTCGCAATGCGGAAAGTAATATACGAACCATGTACGGGGCATTTTCATTTGATGGAGGCAATACATTTCCCGCGGTCAATGAAATTGACCTTACCGGATGGACATCGGGTATTTGTCCCTCAAGCGGGCCCTCGGGTGTTATTGTTGGCGACAGTTTATTGTTTGTGTGGATGAGCAAAGCAGGCGGGCCCACACGTGTTTACATTGGAACAGTAAATATATATGACCAGCAAGTTGGTATTAACAGGCAGATTTTTCCCACGGCCAGCGGAACGCAAAACTACCCGGTTATTGCAGCCAGGGGTGATACGGTGGCAGTAGTTTGGGAGCACAATTCGTCAGGTGTTACCGACATTTCATTTTCCTGGTCTTTAACGGGGGCTGCCGGTATTGGGAGCAGTGTGGATACATTAACCGGCACCTTCCCGGGAAACCAAACAAGGCCTGACATTGTTTTCAACGACCGTAAATTTCATATCGCGTATAGTGACGCAACAGGCACTGAAGTAAAATACCTGGAAGGCATTATTGATTCGGGTGTTGGCCTGGATGAAAAACCAATATTTAATAATGTGAATGCGTTTTATGCCAATGGCAAAATTGTAATGCAGGTTGAATCCAGTGTTGCTAAACGTGTTTTAGTGCAGGTTATAAATACAGGAGGCCAACAGGTTGCGTTTGACAGGGTAAATTTGGATACAGGTGAAAATACAATTACGTTAAACGGTTCGTATAGTACAGGCGTTTATACAATCAGTATTGCCGATGAACAGGGTGGACGTATGTCGACTAAACTAACCATTCATTAATTATTTCTCGGTTCCTGGTGTTTCAAGTGCAATTTGTTTACACCGCTCATGGTGGTCAGCTTTACTGCAGGTAATGAAGGCCCGTTTTGCGTTGCAGTTTCTCTAATATTATTAATTTTCAATTATTTAACATATGATCTGGTAAGCTAAAAGCATTTTATTAAATGCATATTAAGAACAAATTTCTAAATTTGGGTGGTGAAGCACGCCTTTTACATAGCATTTCTACTGGCAGCCTATTGTTTTTCGGCCAATATACTGGCCCCTAAATATTTGTTACTGCCAGGAGATAAAATCATTGTAAAAGAAGATGAGACGCATAAAAAACGTTTTTTCCAGTACATTCAGTCATCAAAAAGGGAAAAGACAAAAGAAATTAAGTTTTCGTCCGCCCGTAAATTAAAAGGTCTTGAAAGAGGAAACTATGGAGTTTCCATTTACCATCACTGTATTTCCATTTCTTTCACAAATGAAGCGGTTACCCTGCCGCATGTTTTTATTCCCAACGCCATTTTAACGGCCATTGAAACGCGGGGGCCCCCTGCGATGGTATAATAATAAAGGAAATCAATTTATTTTTTTGGGATGTCTTTGCCGGACGTTCATTTATTTTATACCAAACATGAAAAATTGGAAAGTCATAATCGATTATAAAGGAAAGCGCATGGAGATTACTGTTGAAGCCGTCAGTTATCCGGATGCGTACGTTAATACTGAAATACAATATCCGGGTTGCACAATTATAAGCATTACCGAGATTCGCGATAAATAGAGCATGGCACATCATTTGTCTCCTATATATAAGGAACATAGTTTTAAATGTAAAACATGCATCTATGAGAGCAAAAATTTTTTTAGTTGCGTTGATGAGCATGCTCAGCGTTGCAACGGCTAAGGCCAATACTTCTGATAAGAAAACAAAAATAGTGATTACCGACCATGCCTCGAAAGAGGATGCAGCACGCGCCACGCAGTTGCAAAAACAAATTGACAGTATTGAAGCGTTGGACTTCAATTCGTTAACCAGGGCCGAAAAACTTCAGGTAAAATCAGAACTGGACAACATTAAAAAGGAAGTTAAACAAATGGAGGGCGTTTATATTTATTTGGGTGGAGGTGTATTACTTATCATCCTTATATTGATCCTGCTGCTTTGATTTTTAAAAGCCGCATAAAATAAAAAGGGAGATTTTAATCTCCCTTTTTAAAGTCAAATTTTCCCAATAACGGAATTACTTTGCTGATTTGGGAAATGCTGATCCTGCATTTAAACAATCCTGTTTAAGGTAAATTTTAGCGTTCGCTAACCGCGCGCATGCGTTTGTCAAGCCAGTAGTCAAGGCTGGCTTTACCTGCACCCCGTGTAAGCAATACCACCAGCATAATAATATAATACACCGGGAATTTATAGCCGCCATCGCAAACATTGAAACCGTTGGGCGCATGAACGGTAACAATTGCAACAATCATCGTAACAATAAGCGGAATGCTTACCAGGCGTGTACCCAATCCAACAGGCAATAATACAAAGGCCGCTACCTCGGCAGCCGTGGCAAAAAAAGCATTTAAACCCGGTAAGGGAATACCCATATCGGTAAACCAGGCTACCGTACCGCTAAAATCGTTTAATTTTTCCATGGCGGGACCATAAAATTCATAGGCCAGCAATAAACGTATTGCCAACAGCGGAATGAAATCAGTTTTTTGAATGAAATCAACAAATTGAAAATAACGGGCCTTCATTGGTTGGGATTTTATAAACCTACGAATCAAACGGCCTTACGGTTTTATTCCATTTAATTCTTTTTTTGACGGTCTTTACCCAATTCCTTTTTAATGTATGAATGTCCTGGCAGCAACGCTTTTTGAATGCGGCTTGCATATTTAATGCTGTCAATGATTTCTTTTTGCTTATGCTCAACTAACCGTTTTTGTTCTTCAATTATGCTTTTTTGCTCGCGCGCAATGCGTAGCCGTTTTACAACAATCAATGAAAAAACCAATACAAGCCCAAGCCCGGCCACTACTCCCCAGGTAATGATTTGCTGGCGGAATTCTTTTTCTGCCGCTACCGCTTTCTCTTTTTCAGCCCGGGCCTGTTGTTTCAGGTAATCGTATTGAAAACCCTGTGCTATAACGGCCTTCCTGTTTTGTGCGCTTTCAAGGCTGTCACGCATACCAATGCTGATTTCGTACATCTCCATGGCTTCGCGGTATTTTCCCAGGGCCTTATAAGTTTTGTAAAGTGAAAAACTGCTGGATGCGGTTTCCTGCAAAAAATGTTCGCGTTTTGCCATGGCATAAGCCGGCAGGCTGTAACCGAGTGCCTTTTTGTACTCTCCTTTTTCATGGTATATTTCGCTGATGTAAGAAAGCTCATTAGCAACGCCTCTTTTGAAATCAATTTCCTGGTTGATGGCCAATGCCTGCTCATGCATGCGCAAGGCCTCATCCAGTTTGCCCAATCCGATTAAAGAAATGCCTATATTGCTAAGCGAGAACGCTTCACCCTGCCTGTCGCCAATTTTTCGTTTTACGGCCAGGCTTTTATTAAAATATACCATCACGCTGTCATATTCTTTGTATTGCAAATAAACATTTCCGATATTGCCCAATACGTTCCCGTAGTTTTGGCTTTCCATGTGTTGTTTTGGCGTTTTTTTAAGGCTTTGCCTGTAAAAAGAAAGCGCTTTATCATAATCGCCCATATTATAATGCGCAGTACCTATGTTGTTAAGCGTACTAACGATTCCGCCAGGGTCGCCTTTTTTTTCGCATATAAGAAGACAGTGGTTATAATAGTCAATGCCATTTTTATAGTCGCCTTGCTCAATGCAAATTATGCCCAAAGCGTTAAGGGCGCTTTTTATGCGCAACGTATCGTTAATGGATGTACTTATTTTTAAGGCGCGTTTGGCAAACGCTTTGGCTTTTGTCACATGGGCCTTGTCTTTGTAATAATACGATAAGTTGTTTAAGGAATTGGCCAGTGAAATTTTATAAACCTGAATTTCTCTCCTGGTAAGCCCTTTCCGTTTCAGGTTTTTTTCGGCCAGGTCAACCGATTGTGTGTTAAGCTCCCTGTCAAGTTCCGGATCGGAAAGATAAATCAAATCGTCCCATGACTTGTACGCTTTGAGCCGGGTGGTATCGCTTTTAGCAGAAGCTATGACTTTTTTAAGCGAATCAATTTTGCGATCATCTTTTGCCGGTAACTGGCACCAAACCGCATAATACGTAAACATGAATAGCAGTAAAAGTAGCGCCTTCATAATTTAATACCAATAATACAAACGTCATCTACCTGCTCCAACGGGCCTTTCCATGCTTCAAAAACAGTATCAAGTTCAGCATGCGCCCTGGCAGGTTGCAAGACCGATTTTTCAATAAGAAGTTTCTGAAGGTTGGAATATTTAAACTTTTTTCCTTTTTCACCGCCAAACTGGTCGGCAAACCCATCGGTAAACAAATAAATGCAATCACCTTTGGTCATTTCAATATGGTGCGTGGTAAAAGGCAGCATTTCGTATGATTTGCCAATGGGTTGCTTGGTTGCTGTAATTTCATGCATCTGGTTGTTTTTGAAATACCACAGCGGATTATTGGCACCCGCCCAGCTTACATTTACGCTATTGTTATCACTGTTTTTTTTAATGGCGCATAAACTTATGTCCATGCCGTCCTTCACTTCGCTTGTACTTTTTTCAAACGTTTGAATAACCAGTTCCCTGGTTTTACCCAATATATTTCCGGGGTCGGTGAGCCCGAATTCGTTTACGCTCCGGTGAAGTGCATTCGAACAAACCACGCTAACCATGGCCCCGGGCACACCATGGCCTGTACTGTCGGCAGCAGCCACAATAACAACATCATCAACAACTTCCATGAAATAAAAATCGCCTGCAACAATATCTTTGGGTTTATACAATACAAAACTTTCAGGCAAGTGGGTATAAATAAAATCTATGGGTGGTAAAATGGCTTCCTGCAAACGCTTGGCGTAATTGATGGAATCCAGTATTTCTTTTTGTTTCTCGCGTACCAGTTCCTCGGCATCTTTTTGTTGGGTAACATCGGTGTCAATGATGATCAGTTTTCTCAGGTTTCCATCTTCGTTAAAAATAGGAGTGAGGGTTGATGATTCCCAGTACCGTTTGCCGTTACGCGTGTAATTGAGCGATTCATACTGATACGATTTTTTTTCGCGTATACACTCTTCAACGATTTGTTTTATGTTTGGGTTATTGCTTATTTCAAAAATGGTATTGCCCTTTAGTTTTTTCAGCTCATCAAGCGTTATGGCATTGAGCTTTTCAAAACTGGTATTAACCCATTCAAGGGTGCCGTCCTGGTCCATAATCAATACCACATTTTCGGTTTCGCTTGCAACAATGGATAAGCGTTCAAGTTCGGTGCGCATTTCTTCCAGGTGCCTGTTTTTTTGTTCAATCTGGTTTTTTTGAAGGCGCGTTAGTTTGAAACGGTTGAGAACAATGAGCAAAAAAAGCAGTAAAAGGGAACCACCGGCAACCGAAAACCAAAGGATTGTTTTTTTGCGTGCATTTTCAGCCTGGGTAAGTTTTTTTTGTTGCAGGTTTTTGGCCTGCAAGGCCTTGTAGGCGAGCTCTTTTTTTTCGGTCTGGAATTCAATGTGCAGTTGGTTTACCTGCCGTTGATTTTCCTCGTTGTAAACACTGTCATTAAGCGAAATTATTTTGTACAGCAGGTCAAGCTGTTTTTCCTTGTCATTTCTGGCTTTATAAACCTGCAGCATGTTTTTCCATACTTCAAGGCGATAGGGCAGCGATTTTATTTTTAACGAATAATGGTTTGCCAGTGTTAGAAATTCAAGCGCTTTATCATGCCGCCCCTGCAGCAAATGCACCATGCCCAGGTTGAGCGTTGAAACGGCACACATTTCATCATCGCCTATTTCTTTTTTGAGGCTGTACGCTTTTTCGAGATAAAAAATGGCCGAATCAGGCCTGTTCATTTTTCCATAAGTTTCACCCAAATCATTATAGGAATCGCCCAGGCCCGAAATAAAATTATTTTTTTTGCGCAGGGCAATTACTTCCTTGCGTATGCCAATGGAACGTTTATAATCACCCAGGTACAAATAACAATTGGCCATGTTGTTGAGTGATGATGAAAGTGTTTTCGGGTTACCGTTTTTAAGGTACGTGACGGCCGTTTTAAAAAAATCAATGGCCTCGGTGTATTTTTTTGTTTGCAA
>DASPJQ010000100.1:0-10890 GCA_035628535.1 Flavobacteriales bacterium
GATTTGCGCCTTTAAGGCGGTTAATTTGTATTCAGCCAGGAGGCTGTTTACCTCTGAAATTTTTCTTTCGCGTGCCCGTTTGTTCCTGAAAAAAAGGCCGCCTATAAGTACGGAAAATGAAATGGTTGAGGTTATGGCCAATGCTTTAAACCATGATGTTTGCCAGAATGCCGGTTGTATGGAAAACGGAAAACGGGCAAAATGGTCTTTGTAAAACGTGTGACCATGGTACGGAAAAATTTCCAGCGTATATTTTCCCGGGCTTAAATTTTGTATCTGGAGCGTATTGCCGTTTATTTTACCTGAAAGTGGCGAAGGTCCCTTAAGCCTGAAATAAAATTGCTTGGATTTCGAATAATAATCCAAAAAGTCAATGTTGAAACGCAAATCGTTTTGGTTGTATTGAAGTGATTTTTTGCGGACGTCAACCTGTTTTGAATTTGAAAAAACAGAACTCAAAAGGATGGGGTAATGATCGTTTTTCCTGTTTTTAGTCAGGTTTATGCTGCGTAAACCGTTTCTGGTGGCCATCCATAACCGTTCACCCATAATTTCTACCCCGTTTACTTCCGTATTGTAAACGGTTGACCAATGATGAAGGATGTGATTTCCAATATAATCATTTTTATATACACCCAGGTTGGTTGCCACAACAATTTCAGTACCGGTTAGGGCAATGCTTTTTATAACAAGAAAAGGACAATTTTTACACTTTATAACGGCATTGTTTTTGGTGATAATGTAAAGGCCTTCGCCATGTGTGCCTACCCACAGGTTGCCATGCGGATCATGCACCATACTTGTTATTGAAGTTTTACCGAGTTTGGTCGTAAATAATTTTACCAATTGATTTGCGTCATCATAAATATACAAGCCTTCTTTGGTTCCAATAAGCAATCCGCTTTTATATGGTATGGCGCACAAGACTTTATGGTCAACATGTATGAATTTTGTAAATTTATTTTTTGTAAAAAGGGCCATATCGCTTCCACCGTAACTCAAAAATGAATCTTTTCCCAGGGGGAAAATTCCTTTTGAATATATATGTTTAAAAATGAGCGGTGAAGCGAAAAACTCCTTTATTTCACCATTTTTTTTATAAAAAACACCTTTTTTTGCACAAAAAAAATGCCCGCCATTGTATGGTGTAATTTCCTGGCAAAATACCGGCTCCTTGAATGTGTGGAAGCCTACAGGTTTTTCGCCTTCAATTTTATAACATTCATCTTTTGCAGTTGAAACGTACAATTCGTTTTCCTTTCTTCGAACGAATATTACTTCCTGGGTGCCAATGTCAGTGTTAATATATGAAAAATCTTCATTGCTACGGCAATAAAAAAGTCCTTGTCCTATAGTAGTTACCCAAATGCCCTGTTGGTTGTCAAAGCATATGTCCGACACAATGTATCCTTCAAGATAGGTGGCAACCTGTTTAAGCTCTTTTGTAAATACGTAAATGCCGTGGGTAGTAAGTATCCATAAATATTTTTTTCCATCGTAACCATATCGTAAAATTCCTTCCAGGTTAATTTTTGTCATATTCTCATGGGCGTCTATTTTGAAAAAAGTGTTGGGAGAAATGAAAAAATAACTGTTCCCGATTTTCTGGAGCTGACGGTTTTCGTAAAGTGAAGGCGATGTAAAATTGAAATCAATTGACAAAGGACCATCTTTTATAAACAAACGGGTTACATTGACTGGGGCTGCTAATTTTCGATGATGGATGGGAAAAAAGTGGCAGGAAATCTTCTTGTAATATTCAAGGTTATAATACCGGGAATTGTCAGTGCTGTCAGGTTCAAGCGTGGAAATGCGTTGAGTGCTGTTGCTGTAAACATAAGATTTCATGAAATTGCTGAAATAAATATCGCCATTGGTATCAACTATCAATGTGTTGATGATGTTGTCTGGCATTGTAAAATTTTTGGTAAATTCGGCTATAGGTTTAATGAGCAGTGCCGAGTCATTGCGGATTAAAAAAATATGGCAAAAAGAGTTGGCAAAATAAATTTCATTTTTTTCGGTAACATGTATTGAATAGGCATTTTGTTCTTTGAACGGTACATTGGTACAAACGGGAACGAACCGTTCACCGTTGTGTTTGACAATGCCAAATTCGGTAAACAACCATATATATCCTTTTTTGTCCTGTATTATTTTATAGCATTCATTGGCCGGGACCCCATCCTGTACACCCAAAGGTTCGAAGTTAAGGACTTGTGCCTGCGTAAGCTGTACTGACGTTAGTACAACGCAACTGATCATGAAATAGTGCAAGAGTCTTGTTCTCATATATTAAAATGCGAAAGCCAAATAGCTGTTATCCAAGCTATGCTTAACAAACGCACGGCCGGTTATATCATTTAGCAATCTGTTTTTTATATAATTGGTTCCGGTATAAACTTAAAAAAACTATTCCTTAGGGGAACATGGTTTTTGCATTTTTAAGCATCGGTTGTGTTATGAGAAAATACGGTATCGTGAATGGGTGCTGCGTGATTTTCCAATGCACTTAGGGGTCTAACCCTTTGATAATCAAAAAGACGAAAAAATCAAGAATGGTTGCGTCAAAAAATCTTTTAACGGTAATAAAATTTAGTTTAGGTATTCTATTCCGCATGCCATACTGATTGCACTGTCTTTTCCTGTTTTTATTTTAAAACGAAAATTCCCTGAAACATAGTATCGAATCCGGCCGGTCCAAAAACCTAGTATGTGGCTTTGAAATAAAAAAAAGGAAGATTAATTTTAGTGTTAACCATTAGAAGTATTAATTATTTAATTAGCATTTATGAAAATAACTATGAAAAAACCGGTGTTTCTTTCAGGTTTATTGTTATCAGCCCTAACGGGCTTTGGGCAATGGAACATTGCAGGTAATAACAACACAAACTCATCCAATTTTCTTGGCACCACAATAAATGAGCCCTTAATAGTAAAGGCCAACAATATTGAGGGTATAAGGGTCTTAGGTTCCAATGGATATGTAGGAATAGGGAATACCAGTCCGGATTAAAGATTATCTGTGGGGGGTAACATTTCGTTTTACGGACATTTGGTTTCACGAACTCCTGATTTTGGAATTAATTGGGGCGATGGGGCTGCGGGTGATCTTGGTTTTAATACCGTAAGTGCACTAGGTGTGTTAACAGGATCAACAAGAAGAATGACAATTTTACAAAACGGTAACGTAGTGATAGGTACTCCAATCAGCACTTCGACCGAAAAATTAGATGTTGACGGCAATATCAGTATTCGCGGTACACATATGGTATATAATTCAGCACATGGTGTCATTGATTGGGGATCGGGAAGTTCCGGAAATTTATATTTCAGAACATTAAGCAGTCAGGGAAATATTGGCGGATATACAGATCGAATGTGTATTACAAATAGTGGAACTGTTGGTATTGGCACAACAAATCCATATGGATGGCTGGATATCAAAACTTCTCCCACTATTGGTTGGCACGGGTTCTTGCTTGAGTACGATTATACTGGTGCAGGATATGCCCAGGAAATCAGGGTAAAAAATGCCGGAACAAAGGCATTGGTGATTAGCAATTTTGCTGGTACGCCTTACGAGGCATTTACAGTTTATGGTGATGGAAGAACAGTAATTGGAAATGCTTCGCAAACGCCTGTTGTTGCAGGTGATCCTTATAAATTATATGTGCAAACAGGGATACTGACCGAAAAAGTAAAAGTAGCCTTAACTACATCCAGTGATTGGTCAGACTACGTTTTTGCCAGCGATTATAAATTAAACACACTTGAACATGTAGAAAGTTTTGTGAAAGAGCATAAGCATCTTCCGGGAGTACCTTCGGCTGAAGAAGTAGTGAAGGAGGGACTTGATCTTGGAAAGATGGATGCCAAGCTCCTTGAAAAAATAGAAGAATTAACACTATATGTAATTGAACTGAATAAGCAAAACAAAGAGCTTACCGAGCGTTTAAACAAGCTGGAGTCTGACAAATAATGGGCAAGTATTAATTTAAAAAATAAAACTTATGTTTAATAAATTAATTACGGTCATTGCTGTTTTGATAACGGCAATTTCAACTGCTTACAGCCAGCCTGACTGGAAATTTGTTGGCCCCAAGTCCAATAACAATGCAAGTGGTGCTGAATTTGAAACAAGTCAAATGACGAATGTAATTGCCGATCCGAATTCAACGGGCCATTTATTTGCTATAAGCATATATGGGGGGCTATGGGAAAGAAAATATAATAATGGATGGAAGTGGACCAATATTGATATGACTCCAACAGGCTTAAGACAGTCCAACGCTATTTGTATCAAAAACTCAACGGAGATTATAGTAGGTAATTATTGTCAAAGTCAAGTTAGCAACAATGGAACCAATAATTTTTCAACTAGGGTTTCCTCTTATAATTTTGTAACACAAACATGGACAAATTATCCACCAATTACTGGTATAACTGGAAAATATACAATCAACGCTGTAGAATTTAATTACGGAAACTCCTATGTATATGTTGGAACCTCTGTTGGTTTATATATGTACAACGGAACTTCCTGGAGTCTGCTGGTGCCGAATTGCGTAGTAAGAAATGTTTTTTTTCACGATGGCATTTGTTATATGTCCGGAAGTGCGCCTGCGGTTGTATGGTCACTAGGTCCGCCAGTGGTCATGGCTTCCTACAACGGAACATCGTTTACTTCAATTCCATTGGGAGTTTCAGGCAATGGCACTACAGAGATTTGCCCCGGACCACCAGGAAAAATTTATTCCTGTACTTCTGCGGGTCCAAGATATCTTCATGAAATTACAGATAATGGCAGTTCGTTTTCTGTTTCACAATTGCTTACCTGGTCAGGAGGAGGTCCTGACAGGATGCCAATTATATATGATGGAATAAATAATTGGATTTGGATTGGAGACGTAAAGCTTGATTGTTATGACCTTAATTATAACACGTTCTATCAAGCAATAAAAGCAAGTTTTCATAGCGGAGGCGGGTTTATTCATGATGATATGCATGGATTTTGCATTTCTGGAAATGACCTGTTTGTAGCCCATGATGGTGGAATAGTGCGTGGAAGTTTGGTAATTCCCAACCTTCCAATACCCTATCCAATAAATATTTATTTTGACCATGACAATGATGGTTTAGATGTTTCTTTGCTTTGGGGTTTTTCAGGATCGGAAAAACTACCCAATATTTATGCGTACGGTCAACAGGACATTGTGAATTTTGAAATATACGATGCTTCCATCGGAATGGAAAAAGATGTTTATAATGTCCAAGGGGTTCATGGATATAATGTATGGGAGAATCATGGGGCCTTTATGGATAAGTATGATGAAAATTTTGTGCTTTTTGATAATAGTCTTTACGATGAAAAAAAGCGCGTACTCTCGAGCGGATGGGCAGCCAATCCAACTCCTGGATGGGTGAATTTCTATTATCCCAAAGCCACCTCACCTTTCAGTCCCGATTACCAAATATATGGCGACCATGAGGGACAAAGAACGATACAAGATCCATATAGGCCTAAAAGAATTTTTGAAGTCGGAAAGGTTGATCAAGCGGGATTTTCACAGTTTTATTACCCTAGCAGTTTTGTGTTGAAGGCTGAATTTGATACATTAAATTTTGAAGTAGAAGATTGGAGACAATCTGTAATTGATTTATCATTTTCTCCCGAGAGCAAAAACAGCCTTCATGTTTTAGTTGGAGGTAATTGGTATCCATATCCCGCCCAGGATTATATTTGGCGGGCCAGGGTTTTTAAATATAGTGGCCCAAACATTGATGATTGTTGGCTTGGTCATAATATGTTAAATTCAGGCCCACCTTTAAATATGCAGCAATGGACTGACATTACCCCGAATTATAGCAATTTATCTTCAATGCAAATTGAAGGAAGTACTTCTTTTGGCGTAAATATGGGATGTGGTGACAGGGCGTTGATTGTAAAGATCGAAACAAGTCCGTGGGACAAGAACGTAGTATATGCAGCTGTTGATTTTGGCGATGCCCATACAAATGGAAAATTTTCGGTCCTGAGATATACAGGTACCAGTTGGTTTGATTATAGCTTCGGAATTCCGGAAGATGAAATTCCGTATCATATGGAAATGGATTATTTCAGTAAGGATGCGCTTTATTTGGTAACTGACAAGAGTGTCTATTATCGTGATGCAAGAATGGGAATGTGGTTGCCGTATTCAGGCGGAAAATTTCCGCAGGCGGCAACTGTTCAAATGGAAATTAACTACACTGAAAACACGTTGCGTGCAGGTACTTTTGGACGTGGTATATGGAAAACACCTTTGCAATGCCCGACAACAATTCCCATTAATCATACCGGAACAAAAAGTCCGGATGTGTATGAATCAAGTAGTATTACATCATCGGCAATTATGACCATGACAGGAGGACCAACAGCTTACAGGGGCGTAAATTTTGTACAACTTAATCCGGGATTTAAAGCTGAGGCCACCACCACCAATAACCGGTATTTTTATGCGTTTATACACGGGTGTAACGGGGGCGGAAGTTCAATGCGTTTTTCAGAAGAAGATTCAAATTGGGAAGAATTCGAGCAAGAAGGAGAAAAAGAAAACATGCTGAAAACGTATCCGAATCCGGCCAGCAATGTTATTTATGTAGAATTTGAATTAGAAGAAGGTTCAAAACCAGAATTATTTTTGTGTGATGTCAGCGGAAAAATCATACAGAAACTGGGAATGATGTCTTTTGAGGGTCGTACCATCATAGGGGTCGCAGGAGTCGAAAATGGAGTGTATTTTATTAGCGTTTTCGAAAACGGTAACCTTATCAAATCCCAAAAAGTAGTAGTTAGCCATTAAAAAATAAAAACCAAAAATATACATCCCCGGCAATTCAATTGACCGGGGATTTTTTGTTCTAAAAAATAGTAACAAAATTATTTCAATATAGAAATGCAGTGATTTAATGTAATACTAAAATATTTCTCTATTTGAATTCTTAAAGATTCTCCACATACCACTTCACCGCTTCTTTAATTCCGGCATCAAATGAATAGTGTGGATTATAACCAATTAAATTCCGCGCCAGGTCAACCGAAGCCTGCGAATATTTTACATCGCCTTTGCGCTCGGGCATATAGGAAGGTTTGATGTTTGAGATTTGAGGTTTGAGGTTTCCTATTTCGCGAATCAGGACATCTATCAACTCGTTAACCGAGGTCTCTGTCCCGTAAGCAACATTGAACAATTTACCGTAAGCCCCCTGGTTTTGCGTTGATGCAGCGCATTCATTGGCATGGATTACATTTTTTATGTAAGTAAAATCACGTGTTTGTTTCCCATCGCCAAAAATTACAGGCGACTGACCGTTTAAAATGGCTTTGATAAAACGCGGTATGGCCGCTGCATATTCTCCATCCGGGTCCTGGTTTTTTCCGAATACGTTAAAATAACGAAGGCCAATCACTTCCATTCCAAACAAACGGTGATAAACCTGCGCATAATGTTCATTCACGAGCTTGGTGACTGCGTAAGGGCTTAAAGGGTTACCTATTTTTTCCTCGCGTTTTGGTAATTCAGCCAGGTCACCGTAAACACTGCTGCTTGAGGCGTACACAAAACGTTTAATGCCTGCTTCTTTGGTTGCCTGCAACATGTTGAGAAAACCTGTAATGTTAACGGCATTGGTGGTTAGGGGATCAACAATTGACCGGGGCACCGAACCGCGTGCCGCCTGGTGCAAAACAAGATCACAACCTTTAACTGCATTTACACATGTATCGTAATCGCGAATATCACCTTCAATAAAACGGAAATTGGAATCAGACAAAAACGGATCAATATTTGTTTTTTTACCGGAACTTAAATTGTCAAAACAAAGAACCGAATTGTTTTGAAGAAAATATTCGCAAAGGTTGGACCCAATAAACCCCGCACCGCCCGTAACCAGTATTTTTTTGCCCGATAGCATTGCAGCTCTAAAATACAAAAGAATCGGCTTACTGTTGAAAAGACCGGTTGAGTAATGAAGAAAGCAATGTTAATTGATAATGATGGTGTCTTTTTGTTTTTTTACTGAATGTTTCAGCAACATGCTGCTAATAATGGAGATAATGACAAATGACACGAAAAACCACAGCCCAACCAAGGGATATGTTTCGGACTCAACCCCGGTAGACATATTCTGGAACGAAAAATAACCGAGAAAAATGGCAACAACAAACACATCGGCCATGCTCCATTTACCAAGATTTTGAACAACAAAGCCAATGAATTTGCTTTTGTCCTTAGGTGCTAAAAACTGGTAAAGTGAAAGGCCGAGTTTAAGTATGGGCATGATCAGGCTGAACAGTAAAATGGCTGTGCCCACCAATAAATTGTTATTGCTGAAAAGCACATAAATAAGATCAAGAATGGATTTATTGTGGTATAAAAAATACATGCGTCCCTGGAATTTCGTGCTCAGGTCAACATGTTTGTCAATATATGGAACGTCAAATTCAATGGGAATATTCAACATATCGCTGAAAAACCCAATTTCCATCATGGGTACGCTTACACCCACCGCAAGGAAAACAAATGAAACAATGATCAGCGAAAATGAAAGGTACCGGCAAAGAAATGTAGTGCCACGGTAAATAAACAGGGTAATTAAAAAATAAAGGACCGAGATGCCCGCAAGCAGCCAGGCGTGAAAAACGGCTTCGGTATAAAAGACCCGGGCTTCGCCCTCGGCCTCAGCGCCCTTTTCAACATTGCTGCGGTCAAATAAATTACCCAGGTCAAATTTATCGCTCAGCCATTCCTTCCAGTCGGTAAGCCGCTGTTTGCTGTCAAGCACCCGTGCCTGTTCTGTACGCTGTTTTTTAAATTCATTGCCATTTTTATACACATTCCATGACAAAAAAGCGGCTGCCGCCAGGAAAATTACAGTGAGAACAAGAAGGGTAATTTTTCGCGATTTCATGCAGGAATAAAAGTAACCATAAGTACGTATGCCGCATTTCTGCGTTTTGCTTAATTCTGATAAAAATTGTTAAGGATTTTTTGAAAAGCGGGGTACGCTGATGACGCTGATTATCATGATAACCGCTGATTAATTAACTGTTTTTTGATGTCGTGTGATTAAATCGCTGCGCGGTTTTGAGATGGTTGAAATTAAATTTAAAATCAATGCTTGATCTCTTTCCAATTCACCAAATCACGAATAACGACACTTGCACATGCTCCGCCAAAAGCTGCCGGCAGGTAGCTCATGGTCCCATAAGCCGACTTTTTGAAATTATTGCCATCGGTCATCATCAATGAATTCGGGGGTGCCTGTTCGGGCGAAAAAACGGTTTTTATGCCTTTGTAAATTTTTGCTTTCTTCAACCGTTTGCGCACATAATAGGCCAGGGCATCGTTATAGGTTTTTGAGATGTCAACCACGCGGATTTGCGTGGGGTCCATTTTTCCACCGGCACCCATTGAACTCACAACGGGAATTCCATTGAAAAAGCAGGTTGAAAGGATGGTGATTTTTGGTGTAATACTATCTATGCAATCAATTACATAATCAAACTCGTTTTCCAAGACAAGTGCCTTCGATTGCTGGACGCGTAAAAATTCATTTTTCACCGTTAATTCAATTTCAGGATTGATCTCGCGTATACGTTGGGCCATCCATTCCACTTTGCTTACGCCATGCGTAGTTGCCAGTGCGGGTAACTGCCGGTTACGGTTGGTCGGATCAACCACGTCACCGTCCACAATGGTCATTTTACCAACGCCAGCACGGGCAATGAATTCAGCTGCAAATGATCCAACACCCCCCATGCCAACTACCAGCACATTTGATTTCATGAGAGTGTCAAGCGATTCCTGTCCAATGAGTAATTTAGTGCGCCCTAACCAGGCTGTTTCCTGCATCATGCAATAAAAGTATTAAAATTTTTGTGCAGCTGCGCTGTTAATTCTTTTTGATCCAGCGAAAAAATTTCTCCCGCCTTGTGGTAGATGGTGTAAATGGATTGCCCGCTGTCATCGGTCTCCAGGAAAAAACGGCTGGGTGGAACCAATTTTATCAGCGCTGCAGCCTGCGATTTTTCCTGTAAAATAGCTGCCCCAAATGAAACCATATAACCGTCCTGGAGTATTTTTTCGAGGATGGTATAACGGCTGTTGAAACCATGAAAAACGGCTTTTTTTATGCCGTGGTTTTTGAGAAGCGATATGCAGTCAAAATGGGCTTTTACCGCGTGAATCACCATGGGTTTATTTAAACCGGCCGCCAGTTCACATTGAAATTCAAAAATCGTTTTTTGTGTTTCAAGGTTGTTTACGCACAGTTTGTCAATCCCGCATTCACCAACGGCTATGCAATTTGGATGAGCAGCTAATAGTTGGATCCCGTCTTTTTTTTCAGGCAGGGCCGAAAGGTGCCACGGATGAATGCCGGCTGTAAAATATTTTGCATCAGGAACGGTGTTTTTGCGCTCCACAATATGGTTTAACACGTACACACCGTTATAATACGGCATAACCTTATGGGTATGAAAATCTATCGGCAGGTCCATACTTCAGAATTCCATTCGCGCCATGGGAACATCGGTTAACGAACCGGTTTGATTTTTTAGAAATTTATAGTATCCGGTTATGGCAACCATGGCGGCATTGTCAGTGCAAAATTCGAATGCAGGAATAAAACAATTCCATTTATTTTTTTGAGCGCGTATTTTTAATTCATTGCGCAAATACGAATTGGCCGAAACGCCCCCTGCAATGCAAACATCGTTTACCTTTAATTTTTTGGCCGCTTTTTCCAACTGGTCAAGCAGTATTTTTACAATGGTGTGTTGGATGGAGGCGCACAAATCTGCTTTGTTTTCTTCAATAAAACGAGGATTTTCTTTCATTTTTTTCT
>DASPJQ010000101.1:0-10149 GCA_035628535.1 Flavobacteriales bacterium
TAAAGGCGCAAATCAATCCGCATTTTATTTCCAATTCGCTTTCAGCCATCCAATTGTTGATTGATTCGGGTAACGTTGACAAGGCCAATCTATATATGGCAAAATTCAGTTTGCTTATACGCTATGTACTTAAGTACAGCGATAAAAGTGTAACCAGCCTCAGCGATGAAGTTAAAATACTTGAATTGAATATTGAACTGGAACAATTGCGTTTTACCAACAGTTTTACATTCAGAAAAAATATAGCACCTGAACTCAATCTATCTGAAATTTTTGTGCGGCCACTTATTACGCAGCCCTTTATAGAAAATGCCATTTGGCACGGTCTCGTACCGCTAAAAAACGAAAAGCAACCCGAAATAATTCTTGGCGTTGCTACAATTGACCAATGCATTGTAATAAGCATAACCGATAACGGTATAGGAAGGGACAACACAAAAATAAAGGACCCTATAGGAAACAATTCCCCCAGGGAAAGTATGGGAACAACGCTTACAAAAAACAGGATTGAAAACCTGAATAAACTATACAAAACCCGGGATGCGGAGATCGACATTATTGATCTGTATGATTCAGCGGGCAGGCCCGCAGGTACGTGTGTACAAATAAAATTACCGATTGATTTAATTGAACACCTGAAAAAAAAGCAACATGAATACAGTTATTATTGATGATGAATTAAGCAACAGGACGTTGCTTGCAAACATGCTTAAAAAACATTGCCCTGAAGTAAAACTGGCAGGCGATGCAGATTCAGCTGAAACCGGTTATAAACTTATTAAGGCTGTAAAGCCCGATTTGGTTTTTCTTGACATTAAAATGCCTGTTAAAACAGGTTTTGATATGCTCAAATTGTTCGATAAAATTGACTTTTCGGTAATATTTGTAAGTGGTTTTGACGAATACGCCATAAAAGCTTTTGAGTTCAACGCCATTGACTATATACTAAAACCCATTGACCACACCAAATTGGTTCATGCTGTTGAAAAAGCCAGAATAAGGCGCCAGCAGGACCTGTCCAACGTAATTTATTTTGTACGCTCCATTGAGGAAAAAACCAACTATATCAAAAAACTAACATTTCACGATAAGGATAAGGTCCAGGTTGTGGACATTGAAAACATTGTTTATATAAAATCCGATGAAGGCTACAGCGAAATAGTGGACATCAGTAACCAGCGTTACATTTCAGCAAAAACATTGGGTGATTATGAAGATTTGTTACGCCCTATAAAAAATTTTATACGCGTAAACAAGCAATACCTGATCAACACCAACCACCTGAATTCATACTCCAAAGGAACAGATTGTGTGCTGTCAATGAAACCAGACAATTTGGAAATAGAAGTAAGCCGCAGGAAAAAAACAGAGGTGATTGCTGCTTTAAAAAGCTAACCCCTCATTAAATAGGAAAATTTCAAATAATGAAATAGAATGTTATACTATAAAGAAGGCATTGTCGAAATGCGAAAAAACATTTATATTTTTTTAATCGTTCGAACAACAAAATGTATAACGTTGAACCGTAAGGTAAGGTATTTTATTATTTGAAATATCACTATTCAAAATTTCTTTTACTTCCCGCAACTGCAATGCTGGTGATGGGCATTCCCCCCGGTTTGCGTTACCGTGCAACTTCCGGCATTGGGCATTTCCCAGTAAAAACGCGTACGCTTTTTATCAGAAGCTCCATATTCATTCATCGTATCGCAATCATACATTACCCCGTTCACCATCGTATGTTTAACCGTTTCAGTGTTTTTAATATCATCCAGTGGATTTTTTTCCATCACAATTAAATCGGCCAGCTTACCTTTTTCAAGGCTGCCAATATAATCTTCCATGCCAATATAATAGGCTCCGTTCATGGTAGCCGCGCGCAACGCATCGTGATTGCTCATGCCGCCCTGCTGCAGCATCCAGGTCTCCCAATGCGCACCCAACCCTTGTATTTGACCGTGCGCACCCATGTTTACTTTTACACCCTGGTCACCCAAAGCCTTGCATGAACGGCTCACCAGGATATGCCCGTTGTCATATTCTCCCTCGGGTGCAGCGTTGCGGTGACGCGAACGTTCATCAATCATGCTTTTAGGCGTAAAACTCAACAACCGGGTTTTTTCCCATACATTGGTATGCTGGTACCAGTAATTTTCACCGTTTAACGCACCGTAAGTAACAATCAATGTTGGTGTATACCCGCTTTTGCTGTTGCGCCAGAAATTCAGCACATCGCTGTACAATACCGGCATGGGAATGTTGTGCTCAACACCCGTATGCCCGTCCATCACATGGGTCATGTTATAATAAAAGGTAGATCCACCTTCAGGAACCACGAGCATATTTAATTCGCGGGCCGCTTTTATAATCATTTGACGCTGCTCCCTGCGCGGCTGGTTGTAACTTTTTACCGAAAAAGCTCCCACCGCTTTCATCCTGCGCAAGGCCGACCGTGCATCGTCAATTGAACCAATCACCGCCTTAAAGTCGCCCTCGGCCCCATATAAAATTGTTCCTGTTGAAAACACGCGCGGACCAACTATAGCGCCCGCTTTCACCAATTCACTTTGCGAAAAAACATAATCGGTTGTTGCCGATGGGTCATGCGTAGTAGTAACTCCATACGCAAGGTTGGCATAATACGGCCAATGTTTCTGGGTATTGAGGCCTGACGAAAAATGCCCCACGTGCGCATGCACATCAACCATGCCAGGCATAACGGTTTTACCACTTACGTCAATTACCCTGGCATCGGCAGGTATTTTCACTGCATCAGCTTTTCCGATATCTTCAATTTTATTGCCGTTTATAATGATTACACCGTTTTCAATCACTTCATCCTCTTTCATGGTGATAATGCGTGCGCCTTTCAGGGCCAGTTTCTGAACAGGTTTTGCTGCTTTCACAACAAGGCCCACTTTTATCCCTACTGTATCAGCCGGAGGAATGGAATCGGGCGCACCTTCAAGAAATTTAAACCGTTTGTTAAGGGCAACCGTAAAATATTCCTCGCCTAACATCCAATGGAGTTTTTTGCTGTCGGCACTCCAGTGCATATAACTTCCCGCATCGCGGGTTACGCGGGTTACAGGTGCGTTCTCCATGCCTGACGAAAGGTCCATGGTTTTTCCCGTTCGTGGGAACGCGGAAACATAAATATTGTAAAGTTCGCGGAAGGCAACCCATTTTTGATCGGGGCTTATGGCAAAATCATTCGCATACTTTGAGGTAAAATGTGTTACGGGCTCATGCCCGTTTAAATTGCAGCTTTTGTATTCGAAATTGGGATATCCTCCCGCAATGTAAAAAATACGGGTACCGTCAGGAGAAAACTGCGGGCATTCTCCCTCGTTAATAACAAGTTCCGGTTTCCCCGTGGCCAAATCAAACGTATAAATACCCGGATTCAGGGTGAACGTATAGCCCTGGTTACCGTTACCCGCTTCACGCATGTAAACAACTTTCTTTCCGTCAGGTGAAAATTTAGGCTGGCGGTAAATGCCTTTTTGCGTGGTTATCTTAACAGCTTTGGCTGTTTTAAAATCATATTTCCAGATAGCGCCAAGGTTTTCATCATTCCAGGTCACATAAACCAACGATTCACCCTTGGGTGAAAAAGCCGGCTCATATTCAAAATCGGTTGATGCAGTAAGACGCACGGGTTTTCCATTGGGTAACTCCTTTTTCCACAAATAGCCAACGGCATTGAATACAATGAATTTTTCATCGGGTGAGGTTACTGTATGACGAATCATTTTAGCCGTGAATTCGTTTTCATCAATGTTCTGTTTAAAATGCAACGCATCCTCAATTTGCTGCTTAACGGTTGCTTTAAACGGAATAGTTTGTTCCATTTGAACACCGGTTCCCATCGGTACGTCTTTTGTTTGAAATGCATTTATTTTTTTTATCTGGCCGTTGGCCCAAATGGCTATGTACTGGTTATCGGGGAACCAACTGAAATTACTGTACACACCAAATATGGCCCAGGCTTCCTGTTGGTCTTTTGATAGCCGGTCATACGCCATCCATTCTTCGCCCGTATTCAAATCACGCACAAAAAGACACGACCTTTCGCGAATACGTTTTACATAGGCCAGGTATTTCCCATCACGCGAAATTTGCGGCCTGAACGCACCACCGGGACCACCGGCAATCTCCTCAATCCTTCCTTTTTCCAAATCATAACGCCTTACCACATAAATTTGTGAATTGGGGTTTTTATTGTATTGGAAATATCCTCCCGGGTACATGTCCTCGCTGAAATAAATGTATTTCCCATCGGGACTGGCGCACGGTTCACCAACGTCTTGTTGGTCATTTTTACGTTTTGTCAGTTGGATGCCTTCGCCACCGGTAATATGGTACATCCAGATTTCGCCCGCACCCAACGATCGCGTAGAGGTGAAATGTTTGCGCGCAACAATGTAATTCCCATCAGCGGTAAACACCGGGTTATTCAAAAGCCGGTAATTCTCAGTTGTAATTTGTTTTGCATCCGCTCCGTCTTTTTTCATCAGCCATATGTTGTCGCCACCGCCAGCATCGCTGCAAAAAACAATTTGTTTTCCATCGGGGCTGTAACGCGGTTGAACGTCCCAGGAGCGTCCGCCACGCAATAATTTTGCTACGCCCCCTTCAGACGGGATTTCGTAAATATCACCCAACATGTCAAAAACAATTGTTTTACCATCAGGGCTTACATCCAGGTTCAGCCACGTACCGTCAGTAACGGTATATTCTACATCCTTATACGGGCCGTGGGTAGCATTAACATCCCACTTTTTATCCTTCTGCGCATTGGCAGCAATGCCAATGGCACACAACACTGTTAAAACGATTTTTTTCATAATGCTAAATTCGGCAACAATATAGCAAAAGCAACGGTTTCAAGCCGGTTTCGGTTAAAAAAAATACATTTAAGTGCTTCACGCCCCGGCTTTCGGGGGCCCAAAACGAACAAAATCAATAAACCCGTGAAAGAATTTTAGTATTTTTAACCTGATGTCACGCCTTGGTTTTTTCTATCTTCTGATGTTACCATATGCACTGAATGCACAGGCACCCGAGTTTGCATTTCAGCTTGGCCATAACGCCCGTGTAACCGTTTTAAAAACCAATTCAACGTTCAGCACCCTTTTCTCCTGCTCAAGCGATGGCAATATTGCTGCATGGGACCTGGGTAGCGGCAGGCAAATTCGTTTGTTCTCGTATCCTGGTCGCGTAGCCAATGATATTTTTTATCGTGAAAAAGAAAACGTCCTGGACATTGTGTATGACCATGAAATAAAAACCGTGAGCATGGTTACCGGAAAGGAAATAAATTCAGTTGGTTTTGACCCGAAAAATCAACTTATGAACGTTACCATGACGGATGATAACCATTTTATTGTGGCGGGGGAAGCTGAAGTGTACCGGTGTGACCACAACTTTACCGTACAATCCTCATATAATTATTTTGCGCAAAGCGATACTACCAGAGCTTTTGACAAAATTATAAAAGTGGTGGGAAGCAGGCAGGACAAACAAGTGCACCTGGGGACGGCTGAAAAAGAGGGGAAAAATAATAATAAAAAAACATCCATCGGGGGCATTTCACTTTCGCCTGATAAAAAAAGTGTAATCATTAACGTTTATTTCTATGAATACTCAAGCTTAACGGGCTTTTATACGTTTAGTACCGACAGCCTGCGTAAAATAGCTTTTACGGGATTTGAAAAACCGGCTGAAACCGTTTTCACCAACGACAACAGGTATTTTTATTCTGTCAACCAGGTACGAAATGCGGTCAATAAACGCAGGCTGGAAAGTTTGCTTCACAAGCCCCTGGTGGTATACCCCTCAAGCGCTACACGTAACCTCATTTCATGCATTGCCGCCAATAACCAATATGTTTGTTATGGTGATGTAAGCGGGGTAATAGCCGTGTGCCATAGCGACCGGAAAGATAAAAAATATTTGCTTAAAGCAAGGGAAATAGCAGTTACTTCACTCTGCATTTCACCCGATGGAAAACACCTCCTGAGCGGTGATGATGAAGGAATAATTTTTTTATGGGACCTGCAAACGGGAAAACTTGTCAACCATTTGAAAGGTATAGCCAAGCCGGTTAATTCCATTAAATACAATGACGCGGGAAATTTATTGGTAATTGGTTATGATGACGGGGAAATAAAAACCTGGAACGTTATTGAAAATACATTCCAGCGTTTGACGCTTACCGGGGTAAAAGGCAGGAATTATAAATGGAGTATCATAAAAATAAACCGCATTGACTCCGATTCGGTCATTGGTTTTAAATGCATTGCATACGAGGATGACGACTATTATATTTATAACGCTAAATGGAATACATCCACGAATGCGCTTTCACTGGCCGAAGTGTCGTTTAACGAGGGTAAACCCGCTTTTACAGACAGCGCCAGTTGTGTTACACTAAATGGTGATACAGTTGTTTCAACAGGTACGCGGCTTCGGGTAAAGCAGGGCAATGGCTGGAAAGAATTCGCTTCAGGTCATACCGGCAACATTAACGAGATTGCCTGGAACAAAAAGTTCAACTTTTTTACCACAGCCGGTAATGACGGGTTGATGATAAGCCGAACCATGCACAATGAAAAGGAATTGTTTACGTCAGGGTGCCTGGGCAATAAAGGCTTTTTTTATGTATTGCCTAACGGTTATTATTACGTTGACAAGCATTCGCTAAAATACCTGTCCTTTCGCATCAATGAAAAAATTTATCCGTTTGAACAGTTTGATTTAAAGTTCAATCGCCCCGACCTTGTTGTGCAGCAATTCCCTTTTGCCAATAGTTTACTTGTGCTGAACTACCAAAAGGCCTATGAAAAACGCAGGAAACGGTCGGTTGCTTCGGTTGACGACATAAATCTTGTTGACGATTTGCCTGAGTTGCATATTGTGCAGGACAAATCAATTACCGGGGGAGCAAAATACAACCTCAATGTTTTTGTAAAAGGCAAACAATCGCTGTTGAACACCATTTATGTAGAGGTGAACGGTGTTCCCGAGCCGGCTTACCGCATTTCACCAACACTGGCAGGTGCATTTAACATACCCGTTGAATTAAGCGATGGAATGAATAAAATTACCGCATCGGTACAAAATGATAAAGGAATTTTGTCACTCAAAACCGAAGTCACTGTCAAAAATCCGGTGAAAGCCGGAAAACCTGATTTATATCTTGTAACCATAGGGTCGGGTGAATTCAGGGACACCACCATGAACCTGGCTTACGCCAATAAAGATGCGCATGATATTGCTGCCTATTTCAGTAAGGACAGACACTACAGTAAAATCAAAAAACACGATTATACCGGGCAAAAATTCAGCAGGGAGTCGCTTAAGGAAATAAAAAAAGTGCTGGATGAAGCCAAACCAAGCGACATGGTACTTATTTTTTATGCAGGTCATGGCTTGCTTGACCGGAAGTTTGACTATTACCTTTCAACATATAATACCGACTTTATTGAACCCGAAAAAAATGCGGTCTTGTACAGTGACCTGGAATCGGTAATAGCTTCATGTAAGTCACGCAAAAAATTATTGTTGCTTGATGCATGCCATAGCGGTGAAATTGACAAAGAAAGCGCTACAGTTGATAAAGATGGTTTGAAAATTGTTTATGGCGATATAACGTTCAGGGGATTTCAAACACTGCTTGAATCCAACAAGGCTTTTGAACTTTCTAAAATATTGTTTGCCGATGTAGATAAAAATGTGGGGGCCGCGGTAATCTCATCATCTGGCGGGTCTGAATTATCGCTTGAAGGAAAAAAATGGAATAACGGGGTATTTACACACGTTGTTTTACGGGGTTTAAAATCGAAAAAGGCCGACTTGAATGGCGATGGAAACACCAATGTTTCGGAGTTGCTTTTTTATGTGAATGAAAATGTTAAAATGCTTACAGGAGGCAAACAAACACCTACAAGCAGGGTTGAAAATATTTATTACGACTTCAGGGTAAAATGAAAAAAGGAATAGCGTTCTTGCTGGTTTTTTTATTGCCGCTGCCGGCTTTTTGCCAGCAGTTCAGGTTTGGTGCCGACATTGTTTTAGGCCAGTACATGCATGCGCCCATGCAGGGGAATTTATTGCTTGATACCGCCCTCCAGAACAATACGTACTTTTACATGGATCACATTACCCAAAGGACCGTTCAATGGGATTTTCCCGGGGCGTTCGTTCAATGGGACACCAAAATGAAATTCTACTTCAGGGCAAACGCACGCATTTCACGTTTAAAAGTAAATGTAGGGTCGTCTTATTCCGATGAACGTAAGGACACGCTTTTACTCAATGATGACTGGACCGTACTCAGGCCGGTACTTGGTGCTGAAATCGGATACCTGGCGGGTAAAAAGATAAACCACATTTTTGGCTCATGCGGCATTACCATGTCACAATTAAGGTTCCAGAATTCGGTGGTAAAGTATTTCGGTTACAATGACTATGATGCCACCAATTTTTATAACTATTTTAATGCATCACCGTTCTTCCTTTCATTGCAATTGAGGGCCGGTATAAAACGCAAAGCTTTTTCTTTTAACATGTGTTTCCAACGGTCATTTACACCAATTGACCTTGAACAAAAAGTAAAGGAGGTAGGTTATGTAACGGCCGAAGTAAGCTGGGACGTATACCGTACCGGTTACCTTACCAGGAAACAATACAAAACCGCCAGTGAAATAACCGACCTCGATTATAAAACCAGCGTGGATTTGAAAAAAAGTTCGGCAAGTACAGGCCTGCATCTACCTGCTTATATAATGACACTTGATAAAATTTATAACGATGCATACGCTGATTCAGCCAGCAATTACCTTGTTTCGATCAGCAAAGTCCCGGAAGTAAAATTTTTCCCTGAAATTTATACCAACAATGCCCGTGCATTCAATAAGAAAAAAACATTGTACCTGAAACAGGAGTCAGGTTTTAATCTTTTTACAATTATTTATAAAGAAGCGGTAAGGCGTGCGTTTTACAACAATGTATATCCCGATTTGCAGAATTCGAACGACCTGGTTGTTATTTATGCCGATGTAAAACAGCGTTATTTACGGTTATTTTATTCGTTCAAAACAGGCGCCAAACTCAAAACCGGGCGTAAGTCTTTTTTGTATTATGAAGTGGGGCTTCGGTATTCATTAACGTTGAAAAGCTATCGTGAAAAAACGTTTATTCCTTATATGAACCGGCATCTTTTTTGGGGCAATTCCGAGGCAGGATACCAAATTGGGCATCAGGGCATAAATTTTGGAGTGATTAAAAGCCTCGGTAAAACCGATGCCTACAGTATTTACAAAAACGTTAACATGTTTTATATCGGATTGTATCATGAAATTTCTTCGAAATAAAATAGTAATGCCTGTGCTGGCGGTGGCAGTAATGGCTGCCTGCAAAAAAATGGAACTTACTTCGGAAGGAAAAAACTCCAATGAATTTGATGCTTCCGGTAAATACTGGTTATTTGATTCACAAGTGGATTCCATTGGAAAAAAAATCGGTGTAAACGTGCCGGCCGGTGCAGTCAATTACACCTCTTATCTTGAGTTTTATCAATACAAATTGAATAACGCCAATGCTGTTGACAGCTTTGTCATCAATTCACCGGTTTCTGACATAAATTTGTTGATTTCAGACGGGCAAGACCTTCTTGTGCCAGCTACCATTGCCCTGCCTTTTTATTTTTCCCCCGATTTTTCGGCCGATTCAGGTTATTTTCCTTATCGCGTTACGGCCGAATCGTACAGCGATATTATGGCGGTGTTGAACGATGAAAGCAACTGGGAAAAAATTACAGCGTTCACGGTTAACGATTCAACGGAACATTTGCTGTTCAATACAACTAACCTGCAAGGAATATACGTAATTGCACGAAAAAAATAATACCAGCCAGGGGTTATCGCTTTTCTTGTGTTAAGGTATTATGCTGGTTGACGTTGAAGAGAACATTTATCCAGGCGTTCAAAATGTCACGTCAGTATAGGTCAGGCTATAACTGTAACGTCTACCGACTCTACAGCAACTATTTCAGGAGCGGCTTTCTTAATGGATTCTTCAACACCGGCTTTTATGGTCATTGAACTCATGGAGCAGCTTTTGCATGCACCAAGCAGCTTAATG